>CAYJSC010000001.1:0-779 GCA_964372475.1 uncultured Gammaproteobacteria bacterium
TGGGATAGTCCGTGGGCCCCTCCTGGCGTTCGGGGTAAAGTAAAAGGGTTTCCGGGCTGGCATATTGAGTGTAGCGCTATGAGTTTAAAATATTTAGGAAATTCATTTGAAAATGGCAATTTTCATGGTGAGCACAGTCGAACCATTGATATTCATAGCGGAGGCATCGATCATATTCCCGTTCACCATACCAACGAAATAGCCCAAAGCGAAGCCGCAACCGGGAAACCTTTTGCTAGGTATTGGGTTCATTTTGCACATCTGTTGGTAAATGACGAGAAAATGAGCAAGTCGCTTCGCAATTTTTACACCAAAACCGATATAGAAAATAAGGGGTTTGATCTATTAGACTTACGATACCTGTATTTAAATACTCACTATAGGTCCACCATGAATTTTACGTGGAAGTCTATCAGTGGAGCGAAGAAAGCGCTAACTAGACTACGACAGCACGTACAAGAATGGAAAGCCAAAAGTCAAAATTCAAAGGTCAAAAGTACAAGTCAAAAGTCAAAAATAAGTAACGGGTATAAAAACAGTTTTTTTAAGGCAGTAAATAATGACCTAAATATTTCTGAAGCCCTAGGCGTTACGTGGGAGTTAGCTGAGGATACAAAAGTTACTGATAAAGATAAATTAAATTTAATTTTGGAATTTGATAAGGTTTTTGGTCTAGATTTAGACAAGCCAACCAAGTTAGGCAAAATACCCCAGAACGTTATGGGATTAGTCAAGAAACGCGAAGATCTACGTCGCGAAAAAAAATGGCAGGAAGCCGA
>CAYJSC010000001.1:789-11705 GCA_964372475.1 uncultured Gammaproteobacteria bacterium
CCGATGCACAATCGGTCTAAGGGAGCACCCTGGGCCAGATCGAAGCCAAGCCCGACAAGATCCACTCCCACGGCCCGAGTCATACCCCACCGGCCGACCAGGGAGCTAAAATAAAAATTGAAAAAGCAGGATACACTGTTGAAGATGCGGCAGCGGGAACGAAAGTAACAGAATCAAAGAATTAGGCCATGGCTTGCATTTTTATAGTTTCTATATTATAGTAATGGGCAATTATGCCAGAACCAATGGAAGATTCAGCGCCAATTCCTAATATCAATTTGGAAGATTCTAAATCTGATGACGTTTACGAAGTTAACGTCAGCGTTATTATTGCTGTTATTGTTTTGCTGCTGCTATTAGTTGGCGGTCTTATTTTCTGGAAAGCAAAAGGGAGTAAAAAAGACTTAGTGACGCCAACGCCGACACCGACTGAGCAAGTAACATTGCCGCCAACTTCGACGCCAACGGCAACGCCAACAGTCAGTGTAGCTCCGGTTAAAGAAACTACACCAACTCTTTCGCCAAAACAAAAAGTTAAAATCGAAGTTCTCAACGGCACTGGCGTAACAGGAGAAGCCTCCTATCTAAAAACAAAATTAGTTAACGCGGGGTTTGCGACTATTGATACCGGAAATGCCTCTACCACCTCCGCGGAAGCAAAGACCGCAGTTACCTATTACAGCACCTTTCCCGTAGCGATGAAGATTGATTTGACAACGCTTCTTAGCGATCTCTATATGTTGGTTGCCGCGACCAATTCCGCCGAATCTAGCAAATACGACGCCATAATTGTGACAGGGAAGAGGAAGTAAGATATGGTGATTATAGAGTTAAAACCGTCAATAGGAGATAGGAGACACTTTGGTGTGAGTCAATATTTAACATTAACAGGTAATATAGATTTCAAAGTAGGCCGGAAAAGAGCAGGTAACAGAAGAAGATCTGTCTCCATCGCGACCGAAGTTCCATCATTTGCGTTACAATATTATATTGGGGCAAAAGTTAGACGTATAATACCAGAGAATGGAGTTTTGGTTAATGGTCATAGAAGAGAAAATCAGATAAATTTAGCACATAGATACGGTAACAAACATACTCCGATATTAAGGCGAGTAACTACGAAGCCGTAAAATAGAGCAGTAGAAAAAATCATAACTTTTTTTATACCTTTAAACTTCAGAAACGGTAATTTTCATAATTTACGACTAACATTTTATGATTTCTAAACTTCCTCGGGCACCTCTTAAAATAAATTCTGTTTGGCAGTTGCTTGAATCTAATTCTCTTTTCTATAAAGATCGAGAAGCCATCATTACTTATGATCCCGGTACCAATCTATCAGAGACAATTTCACACGAAGATCTTTTTCACCTCGTCCAAAAAGTAGCCTCGTATTTGTCTTTTTTGGGGCTTAAAAAGGGAGATAGGCAAGCAATTTTAATGCATAACGCCGTGGAGGTTTTACTTTTTGAGCTAGCCGGAGCCGTTAGTGGAGTAGCTACCGTACCCCTTGATCATAAAAGAGATCTATTAGAGAGAAAGATCTTTAAACTATACGACACCAAGACAAAAGCACTATTTGTTAAAGTTGACGAAAATGATAACGGCAGTGAATTGAATAAAATCAAAAAGGAAATTCCTAAATTGAAAATCGTCACTTGGAAAAACTTTACGGAATTTAAAAAAATAATTTCTACGTCGCAAAAATCCATTAGGCCTCTTAATAATATCAAGGAAATCTATATTGTTTTATATACGTCCGGGACGACTTCGCATCCGAAAGGGGTAATTCTTTCCGTAAAATCCTGTCTGTTAAACGCCATGGGTATTGCCAAATGGCAAAAATTTACTGACAGGGATAGATTTAATATTGTATTGCCCCTACACCATATTAACTCGACGATTTTTTGTTTAAGCATGCTCCTTGTCGGCGGCACGATTCTTCTTAACACGCGTTATTCTACCAATAAATTCTGGGATGTGGTGCATAAGTTTAAAGCTACAAATTCAAGCATCGTGCCAACGATTTTGCATGATCTGTTAGTAAGATACGAAGAGTTTATGGGTCTTAAGGATTTAAAAGTTAGAATAAATTCTTTGGAGCGTATCTGCATTGGATCAGCACCAGTATTGCCAGAAGAAACCTTAAAGTTCTATCAAACGTTCGGAATCAGAGTAGTCCAAGGTTATGGTCAGACAGAGACAGCGCTAAGAGTGGCGGGAGTTCCAGTTGAAGTTTCGGAAAAAGAATATATCGAGATGGTAAAAAGCAATACGATTGGTCGCGAACTTACCAACAATTATCTGGCGATTATGGATGCCAACAATAAGTGGAAGAAAGAAAATCAAGAAGGTGAAATTTGCATCAAAGGACCGATTTTGGCAGCAGGTTATTTAAACGACAAAGAAGCGACTAAAAAATCATTTAAGAACGATTGGTTTCATTCCGGAGATTTAGGGAAATATAAAACCGTCAAAGGCGAAAAATATTTTTATATCATTGGCAGGATTAAAGAAATTATTATCAAAGGAGGGGTTAATATCTCGCCAAGCGCTATCGAAGACGTACTTCTGAAAAACTTTTCTATAGTTGACTCCGTAAGTGTCGTAGGTTTTCCTGATCCGAGAATGGGTGAAGAAATCGCCGCAGCAATTGTCTTTAAAAAAGATCTTTCTGAAAAAAGGAGAAATAAATCATTTAACGATATTCTAAAAAAGGCTAAAAACGCCAAAATTGAAGGTCTTTCTAGCTATGAAACGCCCAAGAAATTTTTTGTTTTTAAGTCTCTACCCAAAACCTCCACTGGTAAAATTATGAGAGTAGAAGTCAAAAAAAGAGTCGCTGAATTATTGGAAAACCAAGAGGAAAAAAGCTATCTCGTAAAAATAATAGAGAGCTCTGATAAAGAAAATCTTAAAAAGGCGCTAGAAATCAATAACGCCAGATTTACTGGTCTTCCATCGACCGTCAAGGAATATATGGCGAGAGCTAAAAACGCCTTACTATTAGGAGTTTTTAGTAACGACGAGTTACTCGGTTCCATCTCGGTGTTAAGGACGCACCTTAACAGGCTTAAAAAAGTAAAAACTTGGAATGAAGCAACAGTAAACGGAACGCTTAAAAATAATAATCCCAAAGGCGATACTTTTCTTTGTGTAGCGATTTCGGTGCGACCTTCTTGGTCATTGCGAGGAGTCCCAAGCGTTGTCGAGGGGCGACGCGGCAATCTAAACCAAGAACAAATTGCCACGCCCCGTACCGTACGGTACGGGGCTCGCAATGACATATTAAGAAAGTATTTAAAAAGTGGACAGGATCATGTTATTTCTTTTCATCAAAAACCCAAGGGAGGAATAGCTGGCGCCAAAATTTGGAAAATTTTACCAAAGGGTAGGCCAGAAGACAAGGATTCTCTTGGGTATAATGTTTTAGTGCTTTATCCTAAAATATTACCAAAAATTAAACTCGTTTCGACGCCTGATTGGACACCGGCGGTCGGGCTGATAGAAGCTGTACTTTTGTTGGCTCAAAAAGAGGGAATAAAAAACGTGGTAGCGTTCTCCCGGCCAGCGGGGTTTAGAGAGTATTTAGAGAAAATAAGCGGCTGAAAAAGTTTATAATCCGAGAGATCAAAGCCAACAGAAAATTATTTGCTTTAGATGCTGTTAATGGCTGCCTCATCGTAGGTGACAAAGAGGAGAAAACTTGTTCTTCTGGTGAAAGCGCCAATTTCCCTTTTAAAAAATTGTTGGGATTTTCCCATTTGTTATTTAAAGCTGTTAAATCTTTTTCGTGTCCACGAAAATAAAGATCGCCGCCTTTATAAATCGCAAAATGAAGGTGTTTTCTTTCCTTAGAAGTTTCCTCGCTGAAAGCATCACCAAGGGAGGTTAACAATTTCCCGCTTAAAATGCGATCACCAGTTTTATAATTTAAATTTTTGATCTTGACGTGGCCGTAAAGAACTGTATGGTTGGTATTATCGAGCTTTATTAAAATAACGCCTCCGTAGCCGGCGAGACTGCCGACAAAAGAGACAACTCCATCGTAAATAGAAAAGACAGAAACATTTTTTCTTTCTTCGTCAGGAAAAATTTCCAGGTCGACTCCGGCGTGATAACCATAAAAGCGATTAAAAGGAAATAAATCTTCTTTGTCTACATAAAATTTGTCGTCGATGAGTTGAGTAAAATCTTTTAGGTATTGACGCTCATAATAAGAATTCATGGGAAAATGCCAAGAGATGGCGATTGCAGGCGAAGGCAATATAAAAAGAATTAACAGACTAATTAAAAATGAGAGGCTGAGGACTTTTAAAAACATCTTCACTTATTTCATTGGCAATTTAGGGTCAGGAATTTGATCGAGTTGACGTTTAATTTGCGACTCAGTTTCGTTCCCGTAAGTAATAAGAACTTTATCGATATCATTAATTTCTAAATCTAAAAGGTTTTCGGATTTGACCCCATTTAAGTAAAATTTAAGACTGCCGCCGCTTTTACTAGTACAAAAATCTTGGCCTGTGCCGGTGATTAGACAATCTTTTGTTAACTTAAAAGGAGAAGGCATGCTAGAGAAAAAATCATTCCAGCTGATACCTTTTTTTGTGATCCTGATAACATTTGAATTGGGGGCGGCAATAAAAACATCAGCAGAGCGGTTGTGGTACATCGCTGCCGAAAAATCGCGAAAAAGCCCATCACTAAAGATAGCAAAACTGGCCTGAAAATCGATTTTCTCTTCATCAGTTAACTTTTGTGGCGAACTGGTAGTTGTGATCGATGGAATATTTCTTGTTTGTTCAGTAAGATAAATCTTGTCATGTAAACAACCCCCGAGGAAAAAAGTAAAGACAAGAAGAGAAAATATTAGCAGTGTTTTTTTCATATGAAATATTATATTGATTGTAAGGCAAGGATTATGAAGTTGTCAATCTAAAAAAACTTGATTCTGAAAATAAATTAACCCTTGCACTTTCTTTTTTTGTGTCTAGGATAGAGATATATGAGAGAAGTGAAGTTTCTTGCCCATCACTCTCTGTTTTTCGTTCTGGTTGGATTGTTTCTCGTCGTTGCCGCCATTGATATTTTTAATATCGACCGCGTTTTCTACAAAGGCATTTGCATGCTTTTTGCTCCCATAACCAATTCTCCCTGCGCTGATTTTTATGATCTGCCGATCTGGCAAGTCTATCTTTCGATGGCCATTCTCGCCGCGCTTTACCACGTTCACTACGAGATGAAAATCTTCAACAAACGGCTTTCCTCTAAAAAATAGATTCAAAATCAGGATTTTAATGACGAATCCATGGTCAATAAGGAGTAGTGAAGATGTTTTGCCAGAGTTAAATAGCTGGCGTCATAAAAACTTAAATGTTTTGTAATAGCAGTTGTTAAAGTTTTGACCCAGTCAATGGTTTCTTCTTTTATTTCGAGTTTCAGAAAGGTTTGATAAATGAGGCGGGCGATATTTCTTGAAATTCTTTTACGGAGCACGGCCGTTTTTAGGCCGTTACCTACTTCGAATTTAAGAAGAGAAGAAGAGTGAAGTTCAATTTCGTTTTTTTGGTACCGAAGAAAAATATCATCCACTTCCTTTTGATTTTCTCTTAATAAGAAGGATAAAATAAAAGAAGCATCGATGATAAAGAATTTTTTAGGATTTTCTGCCATATTCAATAAATTCCTTGATTTCCGAAGCCTTTACGGGTTGAACATTTTTTCGAAGCCTTAAAATTTTGGCTACAGCATTGGCATTTTTTTTGTTGCCTTTATAAAGATAAACCTTAACCACGGCTTGTCTCACCAAATCGCCGACCGAAGTATTTTTGGCATGAGCTAAAAAGGCTAAATAGTTAAAGACCTGCTCTTCAAATAAGATATTTGTTCTCTTGTCTAACATATGTATAAGTATATTACTTGACGATGAAATTATTGTCAAGCACTCGTTGTATTTGACAAAATCTCTTGTGGTAAGAAAAAACTTTCTTCACTCGTCCGGTTTTATGCTACAATCTCCTCATGAATATTTCGTGTGGGATAGTCAGAAGAGTTTGGTCCATAACTAAAAACTCCTCATTCCAATAAGATAAAATCTCTTAAGAGCCTAAGAAATCAAGGACAGATAACCAGTTTCTGAAAAAACCTTTATCGCAAACTGACGCTCGAGCGAAAATTTGCGGGGAGAAAATGTTTTATAAACAATAGATCGGTTGTCAAATCTGGATATTTAGAGTTTCGGACCAAACTCTAGAGATGGTGCTTGACAACACGTACCACTAGTGGTACCATATCTATGGAGGTATTTATGTCTAACTTGTCAGTATCCCTGCCAGTTTCTGTGGCACGAAAAAACTTTTACGATATTGCCGACGAGGCGATAAATAAATTAAAAAGATTTGTTATCACCCGGCGTCGAGGTGGAAGTATCACCGTGTTATCAACCGAGGAGATGGATAGCCTTGAGGAAACGATGGAAATTTTGAGCAATAGTATACTTGTGAAAAATATCAAGCAAGGATTAGATGATATAAAAAGAGGCAAAACCAAATCGCTAAACGAAATTGAAAAAACAATTTAATTTTCATGAAAGTTGAGCTCTCGGAAAAATCTATTAGTAATTTGAAAAAGCTCCCAAGTAGCGAGAAAAAGAAAATCTTTAAGAAACTCCACCTACTAGAAGAGAATCCACTTCTTGGTAAAAAATTAACGGGAGAATTCAACGGACTTTATTCGTTCAAAGTCTGGCCGTACAGAATAATTTACCAATTTTTAGCAAAATCAAAAATGATATGCGTTGTAACCATCGATCATCGGCAGGGAGTGTATAGGTAAATTTTTATAGTTTTCATTTTTCTGTTGTGCTAAAATTCCCTCATGAATCTTTCTGTCGGGATTCACTTTTCACCAACCCAATTTATCCTGAGCTTGTCGAAGGACTTTTGCTTTCATTTCATTCCGCGGGATTTCATGAGTTCAATTCTTACTTTAAGGCAGTACTTTCTAAGAAGTAAAAAGACGATATGGAAATAGCAAATAAAAAGTGATAATATTGTTTTGTGAGTGAGCCAATTATAATAACTGTTTATTACTGTAAAAAACTACAAGTAATCACTGGAAAAAGTGAGGAAGCAGTTATTGTAAACAATAATTTTCCTTTCCTTTATTTCCTGCACATAGTTTTAACTTCTTACCCCTTAATTCAGCAAATGTACCCTCCTGGAACGATAGGTCTTTTACTAAATGGCCGGCCGCCTCAAGATTATAGTCTTCTTGAAAATAATGACGCGGTGAAACTTTGGGTTGTTTCTAATATGCTAGAATAACTAAATATGAAAAACAAAGTGAACAAAACATACGCTTTTATAGATGCATCCAATTTATTTTACGGTGGAGAGAAGAGCCTGGGTTGGAAAATTGATTACCTGAAGCTCTTGAAATATCTTAAAGAAAAATATAATGTTTCTGATGTTTACTATTTTGGCGGGGTAGAGATTCATGATTATAAATATGATTACTTAAATAACGACACAGTTTCCTTAACAAAATTAAAGAATTATCTAGAAAAATATGTATTACAAAAAGGTAAATTATTTGACGAAGCACAGCTATTATTATTATCTAGGCATCTACAAAGAATTAAATTCTACCTTAAGCTTCAAAGATTTGGCTATAAACTTTTCTTAAAGCCTGTTAAGCTTTATTATCAGGCGGATGGTACAACACAGAGAAAAGCAAATTGTGATGTTGATATGGCTTTCTACGTCATGAAAGATAAAGATAGTTTTGATAATATTGTCTTTCTATCGGGCGATGGAGATTTTTTACCTCTACTTAGGCATCTAAAGTATATAGGTAAAAAAGTTTTTATTCTTTCAAGGGGAATTAGAACAGCTAAAGAAATTCGTAGGTTTGCGGGTGGAGATTTTAGGGATTTTGTTAGATTAGAAAGCGAGATTAAATTTGAGGATAAAAAATAAAAAAAGAAGCGGACATACGAAATATCCGCTTCATGTTTAGTAACAATATAGTATCATACTGATAATTAATAATCAAATATACGAAGTATATGAACTTGAGCGTTGGGATTGTTGGACTGCCAAACGTAGGAAAGTCAACTTTGTTTAATGCGCTTTTGAAGCGCCAGATTGCCGATGCTTCTAATTATCCTTTTTGTACCATTGAACCAAACGTTGGCGTGGTCGAAGTACCGGACGAGAGATTGCCGGTACTCGCAAAAATAGTAAACACGCAAAAAATAGTACCTGCGGTCGTAAAATTCGTAGATATAGCAGGTCTTGTAAAAGGTGCAGCCGAAGGACAGGGACTGGGCAACAAATTTCTTTCGCACATCCGAGAAGTCAGTATCATTTGCCACGTGGTCAGGTTTTTTAAAGACGAGAACGTTGTGCATATTGCTGGTAAAATAGATCCAACATCGGATGTTGAAGTGATAAATAGCGAATTAATACTTGCTGATTTAGAAACACTACAGAAAGTCAAAAGTGAGAAGTCCCACCTTCGCCAAGGCTTCGGCGGGCAGGCAAAAGTGAAAGGTGAAAGTGAAAAGTTAAAAATGAATGCAGCCGAAAAATTATTCGTTGAAATGAATAAAGGAATATCAGCAATAGATATTGAGTTAACTGATGAAGAAAAAGAGGCGGTAGGAGAATTACAACTATTAACCATGAAACCAGTTATTTATGTGGAAAATGTAAGTGAGCTTGAATTGTCACAAAATACTGCTCGAGCAGTAAATGGTGACAACAATCTTAGGATATGCGCGAAAGTAGAAGCAGAACTAAGCGAGCTTAGTCCAGCTGAGCAAAAAGAATATCTTAAACAACTGGGGCTGGAAAAGTCAGGTTTGGAAAGATTAATACAGGTTGCATATAAAACGCTGGGTTTAATTTCTTTTTTGACGGCAGGAGAGAAAGAAGTACGAGCCTGGACTATTACTAATGGTACAAAAGCTCCTCAAGCCGCAGGAGCAATTCATACTGATTTTGAAAAAGCATTTATTAAAGCCGAAATAGTTAATTATGATGATTTCGTTAAATATGGCGGGTGGCATGAGTGTCGTGAAAATGGTAAGGCGAGGCTTGAAGGTAAGGAATACGTAATGCGGGAAGGGGATGTGGTGGAGTTTAAGGTGGGTATATAGTAACTCAGTAACACAGTAACACAGTAAAATATTTGAGTCACTGAGTAACTGATTTATTGAGTTACTGATGTTACTATTTGCTTCTTGTCAAAGTTTTCCTCTTTTGCTATAGTTTATTCTGATTATGAACGCATACGAGTTGGTAGTGATTTTTTCTTCAGAGCTTCCCGCCGAGGAGCAAAAAAAGATCATTTCTAAAATTGAAAAAACTGTTCACGACGCAAAAGGTAAAATTTTACCTCCTGAAGAGTGGGGTAAAAAAACCCTCTCCTATCCTATTAAGAGAAATACCGAAGGATATTATTGGTTATTAAAAATCGAGACTTCACCTCAATCTGCAGTAACCTTAAATAACCTACTGAAACTTGAAGATAAAGCTATTAGATATATGCTGGTGAAGAAGTAACGATATGAAAAAGATTCGAAAAGAAATTTTAAATTTTAAATAAATATGTCGTCACGATCTTTAAATAAAGTTACCTTAATCGGGAATTTAACAAGAGACCCGGAACTTAGATTTACTCCGACCGGTACGGCAGTTTGTACATTTGGTTTGGCCACCAATCGTTCCTGGACAACCGATAGCGGCGAAAAGAGAGAAGAAACGGAATTTCACCGCATCGTTTCCTGGAATAAGCTGGGGGAGCTGTGTTCTCAACTTTTAGCTAAAGGCAGAAAAGTTTATGTCGAAGGTAGACTGCAAACTCGTAATTGGACTGGAAACGACGGCACGCAACACACGACGACGGAAATTGTCATCGAAGATATGATTATTTTAGACAGCAAAAGGCCGATAATAGAACAACCCGCTGCGGATCAGGCTAGTTCTGAAGTTACAACTACACCAAAAACGACTGTCGATGATACTAAAACTTCGACAACGACTGTCTCTGATGATACGGTCGCACCAGCTGCTAAAAAAACGAGCGTCAGAAAAGCTGAAGAAACTCCCGAAAAAAAACCCGAAGAAAAGTCTCAAGAAAAAAGTGAGGCTCCTAACGAAGAGATAAATCCGGATGATATACCTTTTTAAAAAGTCAAAACTCAAAAGTCAACCTTCGTCCCGAGCTCAGGTCGAGGGAAGGTCAAAAATATTTCTATGAGAAGAGCACCAAGAGTTATTAAAGTAAAAAAGAACTGTATTTTTTGCAAAGAAAAGACGAATCCTGATTATAAAGACGTTTCAGGGCTTAAAAAATATGTCAACGAGCGGGGAAAAATAGTCGGTAGGGCTCGAAGCGGAGTTTGTGCAAAACACCAAAGACGTATTACACTGGCAATTAAAAAAGCCCGCTTTCTGGCCCTTCTACCGTTTGTTGGCGGATTATAAATAAGTTATTAGTGTTTGGTTTTTAGTCATAAGATATCTTGAAATCTAACGACTAATAACTAACGACTAATTACCACTCATTATGCCCAAACTAAGTCTTTCTCTTCCCAAAAAAGGTAAAATATTAGTGGCGGCTGGCGACCAAATCGAAAAAGATTTTGTTCTGGCACAATACCAGGAAAGCGAACTCGTTAATATTAACCTCGGAAAGATTCTGGGAGTTTATCCCCATAAAGTTTACGCCACTCTTATCAAAAAACCCGGCCAAGAAGTAGACGAAGGAGAAATTATTGCTCAAAAGAAATCACTTTTTAGAAAAAAGATCGCCCGGGCCCCAATTGGTGGTGTAATTAATAACCTGGAAGAAAAGAGTGGTATTTTGCAAATTCTCGCCCACGGTAAAGCCAAAAAATTGATTTCGCC
>CAYJSC010000001.1:11715-17630 GCA_964372475.1 uncultured Gammaproteobacteria bacterium
GGCAACCGTAGAAGAGGTAAAAGATGGCAAAACCATAGTTTTGGACTTCATCGGCGAATCATTTGATGTCAAAATAGCCCATGGCAACAAATGTGCTAAGATTAACGTATTAACTAATGAGGAAAATTCCGTTAGTTTGCACGATATTGACAATAATCTTGAGCATCAAATACTAGTAGCTTTCTCATGGCCGCTTGAGTGTATCCGTAAGGCCTTTGCCCTAGATTGCGGTGTTATTGGCGTTAACCTGGAAGGTTCAGTAGATCATTTTATGAAAAACATTAACTTAGAGCAAGAATCCATGCCCTTTATGGTTATCGGCCGCGATCTCTATCGAGAACTTTCAGAACTTAATGGTAAAATAGGGATTATGCTTGGTAAAGAAAATAAATTATTTGTTCAAAAAACAAAATGAAGTTAAACTTTGTGCGTAATTTAGCTTTAATTTTAGCCATTATTATTCTTTCGTTAGGAGTGGGGATTAATCTCGGCAAGAGCGAAGCTAAGAAAATCATTTCGAGTACTTATAATCTCAAATCAGAGACAAATCCGGAGAATGTTGACTTTACGCTTTTTTGGAACGTTTGGGAGAGATTAAAAAAAACCTACTTTGACAAAACCAAGCTTGATGTAATAACGATGTATCATGGAGCCGTTTCCGGCATGGTGGCGGCTTTGGGTGATCCCTACACGGTCTTCTTAACATCAGATCAAAACCACGAAAACAAACAGGAACTAAGCGGTAGTTTCGAAGGAATCGGCACCCAACTTGGGTTTAGAGATAAAAGTATTGTCGTTATCGCGCCGCTTCCCGATAGTCCGGCGGAAAAGGCCGGAATCGTAGCGGGAGATTTAATTTTAAAAATTGACGACCGTTTTACAATTGGCATGACCTTGCCCGAAGCCGTCTCCAAAATCAGGGGTAAAAAGGGAACCAAGGTGAAATTAGTTATCCGTCACGAAAAAAGCGATAGCGCGACCGAGGTCGAAATTACCAGGGAGAATATTGTCGTCAAAAGCGTCACTCTTTCCTTTAAAAATCAAATCGCCGTTATTAAACTCTCGCAATTCGGCGATAATAGTAACGACGAGTGGAACAAAATCATAACCGAAATCATTAATAAAGGGTCCGAGGCCAAAGGCGTGGTTTTGGATTTAAGAAATAATCCAGGAGGCTATTTAACCAGTTCAGTCTATATCGCGTCGGAATTTCTCGCAAATGGGCTCGTGGTTATTCAAGAAGACGGCAGCGGCCAAAGGCAAAATTACAGCGTTGACCGCCAGGGTAGACTTATTAATAAGCCATTAGTAGTTTTAGTCAATCAGGGAAGCGCCTCGGCCTCAGAAATCGTGGCGGGGGCCCTACAGGATTATAAACGGGCCCGACTAGTTGGGGTAAGTACTTTCGGCAAAGGCACAATTCAAGATGCTACGGATCTGGAAGGGGGGGCGGGATTGCACATTACGGTCGCAAAATGGTTAACGCCAAACGGCAGGTGGGTTAATAATACCGGGTTGACTGTTGATGATAAAATAGAAATGGATCCTAAGGATCCGAGTAAAGACCCGCAACTGGATAAGGCAATAGAGCTACTAAAATAATTTCTAATGAGATAAATGTCAAATTTATAAACATGCTACGGAAATTGTTTCTTTATCTTACCGGATTGTTTTTAGTTTTGCTCATCGGCATTTCCTCTGGCATGCTCAAAGTCGATACAAGCAAGCTTCCAAATTTTTCCAGTATTAAATTACCAACGATTTCAGTTCCCAAACTAAAAGAACCAACAAAATTGAACGAATCCAAAGAGACGGTTAAATTATTGGGTGAGGAATCAGTCATCATTGATGTTGTCGACAAAGTCAGTTCGTCGGTAGTAACAGTAGGAGAAGTTCGTACGGGAAGACGGTTCGTTGATCCGTTTGAAAATGACTTTTTCGACCCTTTTGGATTATTTGGTCCTTCACCAGGCAAGCCTAGTCAGCAAAAAAAAGAGCAGGATATTGCGAGTGGTTTTATTCTGACAGAGGACGGTTTGATAGTTACGAATAAACACGTTGTTTCTGATACCGAGGTTAAATATACGGTTATTACCAAGGATGATAAAAAGCTTGAGGTACAAAAAATTTACCGCGATCAAAGCAACGATCTGGCGATTCTAAAGGTTGACGCTCATGATTTAAAACCGGTAGAACTTGGCGATTCCGCAAAAATTAAAGTAGGACAATTAGCAATTGCCATAGGCACGGCGCTTGGAGAATTTCGACAGACTGTGACCACTGGTGTAGTTTCCGGTTTAGGCAGAGTGATTGTTGCCGGTGATCCTTTCAGAGGCTATCAGGAAAAACTAGATAACTTAATCCAAACAGACGCTGCCATTAATCCTGGCAATTCCGGAGGACCTCTTTTAAACTCCAGCGGCCAAGTTATCGGAGTTAACGTCGCCGTTTCCGCTGGTGGGCAAAATATCGGATTTGCCATACCCATCAATATGGTCAAAGAGGTTGTGGAGAATTTTAACTCCACCGGTAAATTCTCGAGGCCTTTTCTGGGCGTGCGTTATTCCCAGATTTCCAAACAAGTGGCTCTTTTAAATGACGTACCCCAAGGTGCCTACATCAGAGAAGTCGTAGAGGGAAGCCCCGCTGAGAAAGCAGGACTCCAAGTTGGTGACATTATTTCTAAAGTCGATGGAAATATGCTCAAGGAAGAAAATGGGGGATTAAGCAGAGTTATCAGCAAAAAAAAGGTAGGCGATAAAATGGAACTAGTCGTTTTTCGCGACGACAAGGAAATTAAGATAAACGTGGTTTTAGAAGAAACAAAAGAGTAGGTATGCCCTTCAAACTGAGGTTTGTGCGAGTATAAATTGTTTTACTAGTGCTTCGATAATTTCTTCAATATTACCTTCCATAATTTTCTCCAAAGTGTGCCAAGATTTATTGATGCGATGGTCAGTGACGCGATCTTGAGGAAAATTGTAAGTTCTAATTTTCTCCGCGCGCATGCCGCGACCGATTTGCAGCCGCCTCTCAGCTGACAATTGAGAAAGCTGTTCTTCCTGGGCTTGCTCCCATAATTTGGCCCGCAGCAGTTGGAGCGCGATTTCGCGGTTTTGAGCTTGGTACCTTTCCGTTTGACAGGTGACGACGAGTCCGGTGGGTTTGTAGGTCAGACGCACAGCCGTCGAAACCTTGTTGACATTTTGCCCGCCGTGGCCGCCGCTTCGGAAAAAATCCCATCCCAAATCCTCTTCGTTAATATGTAAATCCCTATCTTCAAGTTCGGGTAAAACCGCCACGGTGGCCGTGGAAGTATGGAGGCGGCCAGAACTTTCGGTAGTGGGTACTCTTTGCACGCGGTGTACTCCTGCTTCATATTTCAATAAACCATAAGTGTTCTTACCTTTAATCTTAACGGTGGTGTCGTCAATAATCTCTAATTTAAAATTCTTATTTTGGGCAAAACGGACATACATACGAAAAAGATCCGAGGCCCACATTTTGGCTTCCTCGCCGCCGGCCGCACCGCGGACTTCTAAGATGATATTGCGCTTATTTAAAGCTGTATCATCGTCTTCCTGCGACGAGGAAGCTAAAGAGAGTGAGGGTTTGGAGGAAGTTGTTAGGAGAACTTGCTTATCTTCTTCCAGGCGGTTGATTTCTTCTTGGGCTAGGGCAGTAAATTCAGGATCGCTAAGAAGTTTTTTGGCCTCGGCGATTTTTTGATCAATAAGATTTATCTGGTCATTGATATAGTTGTGCATAAAATCTTATTGGAATTTTTTTAACCTTCTTGCATGAGCATTTCTTTGAGTGTCAGAGGCTTTTTTTCGTCTTGGGGAAGTTTTTGTTTTTTGGCTTTTTTCCGAGCCACCTGATCGGCCATTTTAGCCGCCACTTGCTGTTTGGTCTGGAATTTTTGAACCTGTCCTTGCGTGTCAACAAATCTCATTTCGCCGGTAAAAAACGGATGGCAATTCGAACAGATTTCGACGCGGATCCCCTGCTTAGTAGAGCCAGTAATAAAAGTATTGCCGCAAGCGCAAACCACTTGGCAATTATCATAATAGATTGGATGTATTCCTGTTTTCATATGATTATTTTAGCATTATTGTGACTTTTTGTGAAGATGGTGCAACGGATGCATCGAATGGCGGGTTTCGGCAAGAAAAATTCCGACCGTTACCACACTAGCGCCAATTAGAAAGGGAGTCGTAAATTTTTCGCCGAGAAACATAATGGAAATAATAATTGAGGTTATGGGAATTAAATAAGAAATAACTCCGGATTTCGTCGCCGAGACAAATTTTAAACTCCAATTGAATAAAAGATACGCAACTACGGTGGCAAAAACTCCTTCGAATATAATTCCCAGCACGGCGCTCATAGGAAGGTTAAGATAAAAATTAAGGTCGAGAATGTTTTTATAAGATAACGGAAAAAAAGAAATAAGGCCAAGGAGGAAAAAGAAATAAGTTTTGGTTAAGGTGTCATATTTTTGTTTTAACTCCTTGGCCAAAATGGTATAAGCCACCCAGCTTAGCGTTGCCAAAAGAATTAAAATATTGCCTAAAATATTTCGGGAGTGAAAGAGGCCGGTTTCCAAGACAGGTTGAATAATAATTATAATGGTTCCTATAAACGAGATTAAAATTCCTAAAAGTACCACTTTTGATTTTCTTTCGCCTAAAAATAAAAACGCACCAATCGCGGTAAAAATAGACGTCGTAGAAAGTATTACCGCCGCGTCAATAACGGAAGTATAGGTTTGTCCCCAGAAATAAAGACCGATGTTAAAAGTAATCGCCAAAAGACCCATTACGACGAGATTAATAAAATCAGCTACCTTAAGTTTTATTTGTAAATGACGCTTAACAACTAGAGGAGTAAGGATTAAAACCGCAATTGCTAATCTTAAAAAAACAAAAGAAAACGCCGGTACGGAATTTAAAACAATCTTAACAACTGGCGCGGCAATTCCCCAGATGATGGCGCAGATGAATTGGGCAAGAACGCCTTTGGTATGGGCAGACATAGACGAATTTTAAATTTACAATTTTAAATTTTAAAATAGTTAAGCAATTCTTCTTGTGTCAAAAGTTTCTGTTCCTTGGTTTGCATATTTTTTAATGTGACTTTATTAGACTTTACCTCGTCCGGGCCAATAATAACAACAAACGGAATGCCTTTCTGGTCAGCGTATTTCAGCTGCTTGTCGAGTCGAGTGTTAGTGTCAAGATAACATTCTGTAGAAATTCCCTTATCTCGAAGTTTCGTGGCGATGTTTAGGGAATTTTCTACTACTTCTGGAGAAAAAATTGTTACTAAAACCTTACTAGAAGTTTTCGCGTTTGGAAGTAAGCCAAATTCCTTCATGGCTTCAACGAGGCGATCAAAACCAAAAGAAAAACCGGTTCCTGGTACATTTTTACCTAAGAACTGGGAAACTAATTCATCATATCTACCGCCTCCGACAACTGAACCAGCACTATAGTTTTTTATAACTCCCTCATAAATTACGCCCGTATAATAGTCTAAACCGCGAGCGAGGGTCGGGGAAAATTCATAAAAGTTTTTATTAACACCTGTTTTTTCCATGTAAGAAAATACTTGTTGAAGATCTGTTGTTGGTTTTACCTTTTGAAGCTGTTGCAGTAGGGTAGTTCTTTGTTTTTCTCCGATACCTTTTTTAGTTAGTTCACTAAGTACGCCGGCGATTCCGATTTTATCTAGCTTGTCAATCGATTGAATAACAGGAAATTTTTTATCGTCGCTAACTCCAGAATTTTTAATTAAGGAAAAAAGAACCTCACGACTGTTTATTTTAATCGTAAATTCTTTAAAACCGAGTTCTTTTAAAACGTAATAAATTAGGGCGATTGGTTCGCTGTCGGCCAGAGTAGTCAAGTCGC
>CAYJSC010000002.1:0-14954 GCA_964372475.1 uncultured Gammaproteobacteria bacterium
AGGTAAAAGTCATTTTGACAAGAGAATTTCCGCCTCAATAAATTTATCCAAGTTGCCATTTAGTACTTCCTCGGTGTTATTTGTTTCCACCCCTGTTCTTAAGTCTTTGACCAAGTGATAGGGGTGCAAAACGTACGATCTAATCTGATTTCCCCAACCGGCAATCTTATGTTCCCCTTTCAAGAGCTTTTCTTGTTCTTGCCTTTTTTCTCCTTCTTGTTCCCAGAGTTTCGCACGAAGAATTTTTAAAGCATTTTCGCGATTTTGAGCCTGCGACCGCTCTGTTTGACAGGTAACTACAATTCCTGTTGGTTTATGTTTAAGTCTTACCGCGGTTGATACTTTATTAACATTTTGTCCTCCGTGTCCTGATGCCCGAAAAGCCGAAAATTCTATTTCTTCCTCCTTAATAGAATAATCTCCGTTTTCAGGAACGTCTGGCCAAACTTCTACCAAAGCAAACGATGTTTGGCGAAGATTGTCAGCGTTAAAAGGTGACTGTCTAACCAGTCTGTGGGTTCCTTTTTCGCCTTTTAAGAATCCGTAGGCATATTGGCCATGAATAATAATCGTAATGCTTTTTAGCCCGGCTTCCGCTGCCGTTTTGTCAATTTCTTCAAAAGTCCATCCTTTTTTTTCAATATATCTGGTGTACATTCTAAAAAGCATGGCTGTCCAATCGCACGCTTCCGTACCGCCTTGTCCGGCATGGATGGCCAAAAGAGCATCACTGCTATCGAAAGAACCCGTTAAAAAAAAGAAAAATTTCTGTTCCTCTAGCTCTTTTTCCATCTCTTCCCATTGCTCATCTTCGGCTAGGCCATGTAACTTATCAATAATCGCCAATTCTTTTTGAATATTGGCGATTTCTTTCATTGCGC
This sequence comes from uncultured Gammaproteobacteria bacterium, assembly GCA_964372475.1. Lineage (GTDB taxonomy): Bacteria > Patescibacteriota > Microgenomatia > JACPZF01 > JACPZF01 > JACPZF01. Next base: position 882 of record CAYJSC010000002.1, read on the forward strand.
CTTGTGCAAATTGCCAATTTCGCCAAAAATCGGATTGAGAAGAAAGGGTCTCTAATTCAGACAGCTTTAATCGCTTTTTCTTTACGTCTAATCTTTCTATCAATTCTTGATATTTCTGTTTTGTCTCGTTCATGTGTTTATTTTAACGCCCTTGCATTTTGTTTACAACTCTGCCAATCTTAAAATAATTATGTTTAAATTCCTTAAAAAGATTAAAAAACAAGCTAATATACTCGGTCCAGGCTTCATAACCGGAGCGGCTGATGACGATCCGTCGGGCATCGCGACTTATTCCATTGCCGGAGCGCAGTTTGGTTATAAGCTTTCCTTTCTTTCATGGTTACTTATTCCAATGATGATTGCCGTACAAGAAGCCAGCGCCCGCGTTGGTTTAATAACCGGGAAGGGTCTCGTCGGAGTGATTAAAACCTACTACCCAAAAACTTTATTAATAATTACAGTACTTCTTCTATTAATAGCCAACATCATCAATATCGGCGCAGATTTAGGAATTATGGCGCAATCGGCCAAAATGGTTTTCGGTTTTACCTTTGGTTTCTGGTTGATAATCATATCCGCCATAACGATAATGGCCGAAATCTTTATTCCTTATCGTATTTATGCCAAGTTTTTACGCGTTACCAGTATGTTTCTTTTGGTCTACGTATTGACATCTTTTCTAGTAATCAAAGATTGGGCAATGGTTTTACGGCATACTATTACCCCCTATTTATCACTAGAAAAGGATTTTTTATTAACTATTGTCGGTTTTTTGGGTACAACGATATCGCCCTATCTTTTCTTTTGGCAAGCTTCTCAAGAAATAGAAGAAAAAATTGATAAAGGATTAACCTCCGATTTTGGGCAAAAAAAACCCACGTTATCCGGAAGAGAAGTTCGTGCTATGCGCCAAGATACCAATATCGGAATGATATTTTCCAATTTAATCACCTTTTTTATTATTGCGACAACCGCCGTAACTCTAAACCAAAACGGAATTTTCGATATTAAGACTCCCAATGAGGCCGCACTAGCTCTAAAACCTATAGCTGGTGATCTGGCTTTCATATTGTTTGCCATTGGTATTATTGGAATTGGTTTGCAATCCATCCCAGTTCTCGCTGGAAGTATCGCTTACGCTGTCGCGGAAACTTTTGGACTTGAAGAAGGGTTGTTTAAAAATTTTAACCAGGCTAAGTTGTTTTATCTGACTATTGCTTTTTCAATTATAGTCGGTGTTTTTATAAACGTTTTTAATATCAATACCATTCAAGCCCTTTTTTATTCAGCCATTATAAATGGTGTTATTTCGGTACCCCTTATTTTTATCATCATGAAAATCGCTAATGATAAAAAGATCGTTGGTCAAAATACCAGTCCACCGAAACTTAAATTCTTTGGTTGGTTGGCGTTTGTATTTATGCTGATGACCGTTACCTTAATGATTGCTTCGCTTCTTAAAATAATTTAATCTATAAGAAAGATAGGCTCAAAAACGCAAACGATATTCCCAAAAGTGCTCCTCCTAGAACGTCGGAAAACCAGTGTTCTCCAAGATAAATTCTACTTGCAAACATTAACATTCCAGAAAGGATTAATATTAATACAACATAGTATTTTTTAAATTTTAGTAGGTTGCTAGATACTATAATAAAAACTAATATGGTAATTAAAAAGACGGCTCTGAGCATATGTCCAGATGGAAAGGAATATCCGGTATGGACATAGAAACTGGGGAAAATAATACCTAAATTATACCGTAGAAAAAAATTTGGCGGCGAAGCATGAGGGATGATAACTTTTCCTAAAACCTCTACTGCTATGGCTACAAAAAAGGCTCCTAATCCAAAAAACAATTTCTTTTTCTTAACCCAAAAAAATATAAATATTATACCTAGAATAATTGTTGTAATTTCAAATGAACCAAGTAAAGAAAAATAGGAAAATGGTATGTCTACGCTTCTACTTACATGTTCTTGCAACCTTATCGTAGTATTTAAATCAAAATCATTCAACCATCCTTTACCTACTAAAAAAGATAGTCCCAGAAATACACTGAAAAAAAACAAAAAAAATGGTATATAATAATTTGTTTTAAACTTCATGAAATACTCTTCTTAAAAAAAGGCTTTCCCCGTTAGCTAGGACTAAGGCCGAAATTAGAGGATCCCATTTAAATCCCGACAAAAGGGAAAGCAAATAAATATTAACTACAACTAATGGTCCCCAACCATATTTCCAAAATCTACTAAGCGGCGCAGTTTGCGGTTCCGGCATCATGACGAAAACAAATAAAAACAGACTCCCATCTAAAAGGAGGGGAAAAATATTACCAGGATTTCCAATAAAAAGATAAAAACCGTACGCAATTAAAAAACTGATAGGTTGCCAGACTCTTTTCATTCTTGCCAAAACATATCCTTGTGACAAAAGCAAAAACAACCAAAACCAACCGTTCCAAGCCACGCCCCACCATGTTGGACTTATTTTTAAAACAACAGTTCCGAAAAGGAGTCCAAGAGCGGCAGGATTAAAGATTGGTCGACCTTGAATCTGTAAAAGATGTTTAAAGATCATGCTAGAAACCGAAACCAAAACAACGAGTAATATAGAAGTATTTGTGTAGAGATTCAGTCCAATAAGTAATCCAGTAATAATTGCTGATATTGAAAAAAATCTTACTTTTCTGATTAATAAATTTAGGCAATAATCAAGAACCACACAAGTAATAATCGCAGTCGGAGTTAAAAAAAATAACGCTAAATTTTTAAAATAAAAAGCGGAGATTAGCCAAATTAAAAAAAGAATTAAGGCGACTTGTTTACGAACATCCTCATGCAATAATCTTTTAAAGACCTGCGACATAGCAGTAATGGTCACTTAAATTAGTCGAGGGCAAAATATTTAATAAGTTTTTTCTCTGTTTCTCCTTTAATTTCGGCCGTGACTTCGACATATTTTTCAATACCAGAACCTTGCAGTTTCTCTTTTAAAAGTTCATCAACTTGAAAAATTCCCGCGGAATTGGTCATTCTGATTTTAATCTTGATTGGTTTTTTGACGCCTTTTAAAATCTCCACACTGTCTACGGCAAAAGCCGAAATGGAGTAAATGTTAATTTTTCCCGCTTCGAAAGGAATTCTTGATCTGCCCTTCGTCATATCCAAAGCATCTGCCACTCTGACTACACCGGCCTCGATTGTTAAAGGCCTACCATCACTTCGATGAGAAATAATGGCGTGTAATGTTTCTGAAACCAAGGTTGTTCTTTCCTCAGTCGGCAAAAAAGATAATAATTCTTTTAATTTATGATGGGCAAGAAATAAACTGTATTCCTCGTGGTTATGCCGGTATATCGACATCCCCAAGTCGTGCAAGATACACCCTAAAAAAACAATTACTTCGGCATCGTCATAGTCTAAATTAAAATTTTTTACTACCGCCATTTCCACCTTTGCTTCATTTAGCATTCTTAATAATTTAAGACCGATGTTGGCTACGATTTGAAAATGAACCAAGCCGTGATCAGGCATTCCTAATCTATCAATGGCATTGACGTTAATTATCCGCCAAAGCGTTTTTAACTCTTGATCCTTATTGACGAGGTCTAAAACTTGTTTTAACTTTTGGTTGTTTCCCGTAGGAATATTTATCATGAAAAAGAGGATACAGGTAGAAATTTAATAAAATTTGTAGACTTTGGCTTTATCTTTTAAGTCTTTATACCAAGATTGAAAAGCTTCGGATAGTTTTTGCTGTTTAATCGTTTCTTCGGCAAATTTCTTTTGCGAGGCGCTATCGGTTGCCGGAAGGAACTGGTTCTCTTTGGTCATAAAATCAGCAATTTCTTGCTCTGTAACTGTCACGTTTTTAGAAATCATTTTATCCACAAGCAACTTGAGTTTCAATTGCATACGAAGATCTTCAAGGCTTAACCCTTGACTGGCAATAAGCTGGTCTAGACCATCCTTGCCTCCTACTTGGGCTTCGATAGCCTGTCTCTTCTCGTCAACTTCGGCGTTAGTTACTATCACGCCTTGTTTTATGGCTTGGGACTGAATCAATTTTTCGTCAATCATTTGGTCAAGAAGTCTGGCGCCAAATCGTTTTTGCAAAGCCGAATTGAATTCCCAAGTTGTGATTGGCTGATTATTCACCATGGCCGCTAAAAAGAGTTTGGGGTTTTTGAGAACAAGAAGTAAAACAATAATCAAAACACCAACAGCAATGATTGCTAAGCGGGATGATATCAATGACGAGAATGTCCTAATTTTTTCCTTGGGCTCTACTAATTTTTTTGGCATAGATCAAAAGTATAGCAGAAAAATTTTTATTTACAATAGAGATCTTGATCTATTTATACCTACTTTGTCCTTATTGACAGTTTATCAGAAGTTTTCCTATAGTTATATTCGGATAATTTTCGGTTAATTAAAATGGTTTTATGGCTGAAATCATCGACCAATCAGTTTCGGTAAGCTTAATCTCTGATGCCAAATTAAAAAAAGTCTATCCTTATTTTTTTAAATGGCAAAACCGAATATATAAGATTAGTAAAATTGGGCTCCACCATACCACCCGGGTAGGCCAAACCCTTTTTCACATTTTTTCTGTCTCCGATGGTGAGAATTTTTTTCGTTTGAGCTTCAACACGGAAACGCTTTTTTGGAAATTGGAGGAAATAGAAAATGACTAGTGATCATTGCCAAAATGAACCAACTATTATTCATTTAGATTTAAATTCCTGTTTTGCCTCTTGTGAACAGCAAGCCAATCCCCTGCTACGGGGAAAACCTGTTGCCGTTGCCGCCTACACTACACCTTCCGGATGTATTCTCTCGCCTTCCATCGAAGCTAAACATTACGGTGTAAAAGTCGGCATGAGAGTTAGAGACGGCAAACAGCTTTACCCAAACCTTATTGTTTTATCTCCTGATCCCGAAAAATATCGTTTTATTAATAAAAAATTACACCAATTGCTTAGCTCTTATACTGCTGATATTAAGGTTAAATCAATTGACGAGATGGTTTTAAATCTCAAAGGCGCGCCTTGTCTTTTTAAGTATCCTATTGTGGAAATCGCGACAGAAATTAAAAAACGGATTAAAAATGAAATTGGCGAATGGCTAAAAATCTCTATCGGCATTTCCACTAACTGGTTTTTAGCTAAAACCGCTTCTAATCTTCACAAACCAGACGGACTCGATGTCATCGATAAAAATAATATTATTGCTGTTTTAAAACAACTTGCTTTGGAAGATTTGTGCGGCATTAAAAAAAATAACGCCGGGAGACTTTACGCTGTTGGTATTTTTACTCCCCTAGATTTTTACTACGCCTCGTCCCACAGACTGATTTCGGCTTTTTCTTCCATCTCTGGTTATTATTGGTACCAGAGATTACACGGTTTTGAAATCGATGACTTTTATTCGGAACAAAAAAGTTTTGGCCAATCATATGCTTTGCCTCAATTCACCAGCGACAACGAAGAATTAAAAAAGTTACTATCCAAGTTGGTACATAAAATGGGAGCAAGACTTCGTGAGGAGCGGTTTATGGCTCACGGCATACACTTAGGTTGTCAATTTGCCGACCATACATACTGGCATCAAGGAAAAACCTTGTCGCAGGAATTATTTTCCGACCTGGATCTATTCCAGGAAGCAAATAGAATTCTTTTGTCTCGTCCGCCAAAATTAGTTAAAATACTTTCCGTTTCCTGCTTTAATCTCCAAAAAATGGCAAATCATCAGCTTTCTTTATTATCCGATTTAGAAAAAAAATACACCACCACCCGCGCTATCGATGAAATTAACAAGCGTTGGGGAGATTTCACTATTACTTCAGCCTTATTGATGGGAACGGAAGGAAAAATAGTTGATCGTATCTCTTTCGGTCGACTTTAACATAACGGGTAACAGGTGCCGATTCAGATCACCCGAAGGGTGGTACTGGTAGGGCGCCTGGTCTTCGCAAAAACTATAATCAATTTAAAATAGCCTTAAACCACAATCGTCTTACCGTTTTCTTCATTAGTTATTCCTACCACTACATATTCAACATCATCGTTACCTATGTTTTTCATCACATGGACCTTTTTGCCTGGTATGATTACCGCGTCTCCTCTTTCCAACACATTTTTTTCTTTATCTATACTTATTTCTGCCATACCGGCGACAATAATAAAAATCTCCTCCATGTCTTCGTGGTAATGTGCACGAAAACTCTTTCCGAACGGAAGTTTTGCCCAATTGATCATTTGTAATCTTCCTTTGGCTAATTCTTCTTTGCCCAAAAGAATTTTTTTCCAAACTCCGGGGTTATTTGGATCTTCGTGAGAAGCAGGGGTAAATTGTAGCTTTTTAAATCGCTTTACTTTCATTTTATGATTTCGTGGTTGCTAAATAAACACCAATTATCGTGATTAAAGAACCGAGAAGAAAAATTGGTGTAACTTTTTCTCCTAAAATTAGTGAGGCCCAAACCACCCCCGATATTGGCTGAAAATAACTATTCATCGAACCAATTAAAGGTGTTCCATATTTAATCGCATATTGAAAAAGCACATATAGAGCAATTGAGCCACAGACGCCAACGTACAAAAGCGATGTCCAGGCCGAAATAGTAAAATTCTGCCAAATTGAAGAACTGATTAAGTCTTGCCAAGTAAAAATGAAAGATATTAACATTGCCGTAACGGCAAAAATAAACGTGATAAAAATTGGTGAGTATTCTTCATGAAATTTTTTTGATAAAACATTATAAAGAGAAAAGAAAATCATACCCAAAAAAATCGCCAAGTTACCTATAATATCTGTTTGTAAAACCGCCTTCTTTTCAATCATTGGTAATAAAACAATTATGGCTGTACCCAAAAAACCAATTACTATTCCAACAACTTGTTTAACCTTAAATGTTTCTTTGAGAATGATGCTAGATAAAATAGCTACTGTTATCGGTGTGGAGGTATAAACCATTGTCGCAATATTCGCCGACGTTCTTTGGACGCCGTAAACGAAAAGTAAAATATTGATTACCGGCAAAATGGAAATAATAAGAAGTTGTTTCAAGCTTGGATTTACTCTCAACATTTTTTTTGGGAAAAGCGGCCACAAGATGAGTGCGGTGATTAAAAAACGGAGAAAAATAAAGAGGAAACTAGGGATTTCTTTCAATCCTAACTTGCTAAATACAGCGTTACCGCCACCTAGCAGTCCAGATAATAAAATAGCAAGAATTGCCTTTTGCCTATTTACCATGCGATTTGATTTTAGCATAATTAGAACCATGTGGATTATATTTTCATTTATAACGGCCCTTTTGGAAACCAGTAAAGATGTCCTTGGACTAGCAGAACTTACAAGAGGTTTTTCGCTACAAACGGGCTACACTCCATATGTTGTTGCTATTACCAGAACATCAATTTTAACCAGCTCTCTAGCAGGAAAATTATTTTTTGGCGACAGATTTTCAAAAATAAACTTGTTAGGAATTTTTTTAATGTTTAGTGGTATTTTATTTCTCGTTTTTTTCCCTTAATCAAGGCTTTTCCACAAATACCTTGCGGCAATAGTCCGATACGGACTCCATTTTAGAGATAATTTTTCTATTTTTTTCGCATCTTCCTTTTTGATATTATAGAGTTTGGAAACGGCAGTACGAAGACCAAGGTCGCCGATCGAGAAAACATCCATTCTTTTTAGCGAAAACATTAAAACCATCTCCGCGGTCCATTTTCCTATTCCTTTTATTTTTATTAGCTCTGTTATAACTTCCTCGTCAGAAAGGAGCGGTAATTTATCAAGATTTAAATTACCATCCAAAATGGCCTGGCACAATCCTTTGATATATTTTATCTTAGCAAAAGATATGCCGCAGGCTCTTATTTTTTCATCTGAAATTTTCAGAATATCAGAAGGAGAAGGAAATTTTTTGGTGGTAAAAAGTTTTTTGAAACGTCCAAAAATGGTCGCAGAGGCCTTGCCCGAAAGCTGTTGACTGATAATCGATTCAATCAGATCGAAAAACAAATCGCTTTCCCAGTCCCACTCTAACTCTCCGTGTTTTTTAATTAAGCTTCCCAGCTTTTTATCTTTGCTTAGATGCCTTACTGCATTAAACCAATCGCGCTTGTTAACCATTGGCCATAATTATAACATCGATATTTTTTAACCTTGTCAGTTTGGGTAATGGCATTTCTTATATTTCTTTCCACCACCACACCAGCACGGATCGTTGCGGCCCAGTTTGTTGGTTTGTTTATTGGTTAATTGGTTAGTTGGTGAATTAGTTAGTTGGTTAGTTGGTGATTGTAAATCTTGAGTTTTCGCATTTTTCAAAAGCTCTTCCTGTTGTTTTTGCATCTGTTGAAGTTGCTCGGGAGCGATTTGGACTTGCACTTTATAAATGCGATGGACAATCTCATCGTCAATCGACTCGGTCAATTTCTCAAACATCGTAAAAGCTTCCTTTTTATATTCGACCAGCGGATCTCTCTGTCCATAACCGCGAAGACCAATTCCTTCTCTTAAATCATCAATCGCGTCCAAATGATCCATCCAAAGCGAATCGATAACCGAAAGGCCCACCCATCTCTCAATTTGCCGCACAATCTCCGGACTCACCTGTTTTTCTTTCTGATCATAAATATCTTTGGCAATATTAAACAGCAGTCCCCTGATGTCTTCACTTGTCGAAAGTTGCATGAGTTGTTTGTTTATTTGCTCCTTAGAGTTGGGATCAAAGGGGATAATCGAAACAAATTCTTCCAGAATTTTTTCCCGTTCTGACTCACTATATCCTTCGGGCATATACATCATCACGACGTTTTCTATTTCCCTTTGGACTTTTTCTAAAATCTCCTCGCGCAAAGATTTAGCCGTTTCTAAATTCGTCAAAATCTGCCGCCTTCTTTTATAAATAATTTCTCTCTGCTTATTCATCACGTCATCGTATTCGACCAGATTTTTTCGGATATCGAAATTAAATCCTTCCACTTTGACCTGTGCCTGCTCAATGGCTCTTGAAACCATGCCGTGCTCAAGGGGAATATCTTCGGGAAGATTAAACATGGTCATTAACTTTGCTACCTGGTCGCCACCAAAAAGTCGCATGATGTCATCGTCAAGACTAACAAAAAATCGTGAAGAGCCTGGATCGCCCTGTCTTCCCCCCCGACCTCTTAACTGATTATCAATTCTTCTTGATTCGTGCCTTTCGGTACCAATGACATGCAGGCCGCCGGGTTTAACTATTTCTTCATGAGATTTTTCCCACCTCTTCAGATCTTCTTGATACTTGCTACTTAATACTTGATACTTAGTAGGCACTGGTCCGCCCAAAATAATATCAACTCCTCTTCCCGCCATGTTGGTAGCTACCGTCACTGCTCCTTTTTCTCCGGCGTGCGAAATGATTTCTGCTTCTTTGAGGTGATTTTTGGCATTTAAAATTTCATGCTTAATCCCTTTTCGTTTGAGAAACTCGGAAATAATTTCGTTCTTTTCGATCGAGGTGGTACCAACCAAGATCGGCCTACCGCTTTTATGAATGTTTTCGATATCGGCAACTACCGCTGCATATTTCGCTCTTTGCGTTTTATAAACTACATCGGTATGATCTTTGCGAACCATCGGGCGATGCGTGGGCACCGTCACCACTTCCAGTTTATAAATTTTATTAAACTCTTCCGCCTCCGTTACTGCAGTTCCTGTCATGCCGGCTAGTTTTTCATACATGCGGAAATAATTTTGTAAGGAAACCGTTGCCAGTGTTCTTGATTCCTGTTGAATTGGTAAGTTTTCCTTAGCTTCAATCGCCTGATGCAATCCCTCGCTATAACGTCTACCAAACATGAGTCTTCCGGTGAATTCATCGACAATGATTACTTGCTGTTCCTTGACAATATAGTCTTTATCCCGAGCAAACAGAGTTTTTGCCTTTAGGGCATTTTCCATATGGTGAATAACGCTGAAATCTTTTTCATAGAGATTAGAAACACCTAAGGCTTTCTCGATCTTGCCGATGCCGTGTTCTGTTAAGTGCGCCGTTTTAAATTTTTCATCAACCTTAAAATCTAAATCTCTGGTTAAGCGTTCCACTAGTCTGGCGTATTCATAATATTTCTGCGTCGGTTCGGCATCGGGAGCGGAAATGATATGGGGGGTTCTGGCTTCGTCAATCAAAATAGAATCCACCTCGTCGACAACGGCAAAAAAATGTTCGCGTTGAACCATGTCAACTATTTCACTCACCATGTTGTCGCGGAGATAATCAAATCCAAACTCGCTGTTAATGCCGTAGGTAACATCGGCTTGATAGGCTTCTTTGCGCGAAACCGGACGCAGGTGTTTTAATCGCCAATCGCTTGCATCCTTATCCTCATAATTTGGATCATAAATAAATGAGGCGTCGTGAATAATTGCACCCACTGACAAACCCAAAAGTTGAAAAATCGCACCCATCCAACCGCAGTCGCGGCGAGCTAAATAATCATTGACGGTTACTAAATGCACGCCTTTTCCAGTTAAAGCATTAAGATACAGTGCCGGTACCGCAGAAAGGGTTTTACCTTCTCCGGTTTTTTGCTCTGCTACTTTTCCCTGATGCAAAACAATTCCTGCCAAAAGCTGAACATCAAAATGTTTTTCGCCGATGGTCCGGGTGGCGGCTTCACGAACCAGAGCAAAGGTTTCGACCATGATTTCATCAAGCGTTGCTCCTTTTTCTAAACGTACTTTAAACTCGGCGGTTTTGGCGCTGAAGTCCTTTTCTTTTAACTTGTTAAAATCTTCGGCTAAATCGTTGATGGCCGTAATTACCGGTTTTAATTTTTGCAGCTCTCTTTCATTGGAATCCAGAAACGATCCTAGAAATTTAAACATAGACTTATATTATAACGTACAATAAACAATTGCATTGGAGTATGCTTTCTTGGTGGTAACAGCAGAGAAAATCATGCGTAGAGTTTCAAGAAATTCTGCGTTAGCCTTTTGGTATTTTTTAAAATTTATAAGGTTAAAAATAACTATGCCGTTTTGGTCTAATGATTTTTTCAGACTGTCCAAAAAGCTTTTATTTTCTACTTTAGGAACTGCGTTTTTTTTCCCCAGGTAGAGGTCAATAAAGATTAAGTCGAATGTTTGTTTGTTGGTTTTAAGAAAATTAAAGGCATCAACCGTAACAATTTCTAAATTGTTAATTCTGTCGATAGAAAAATATTTTTTTGCTACTTCTATAATTTCTTTATCAATTTCCACCCCAGTAATTTTTGCCACGGGGTATTTTTTGTTTACTAACTTAGCAAAACTACCAGCGCCGAAACCAAGAATTAAAATGTTTTGTATCCCATTTGTGCTATTGATACCACTTGGTACTGGTAGTATTTTTTTATATATCTCTTCGACAATACCTCCGCTTTGGGTTACGTTGTTTACGCGTAACGACCTTTCTCCTAAAAATTCTCTGACTTCAATGTTTTGGTTAAAAGACGAGGTGGTAGAAAAAATTTTTTGGGGATAAAATAATGTTTTTAGATTCATAAATTTATAACACTCTTGACAAATTAACTATAATACCTTAGTTATTATAATGTATTGAATTTATATAAATAATGCATGAAACCTCCCGCTGCTGTTAAATTAAATAATTTTCCTCCCAACAGTTTTTTAAAATTACAAAGTCAGAAAATAAAAAATAGCAAAATCAGTAATTTTAAATTTAACGGAGTTGCCAAAATTTCAACTGAAGTCATTGACTCCGGAATAAGAGTTCTTATAAACAAACACTCTTTGAAATTACAATATCCTGAAAATATTTGGCGGCGATTTCCCCCTCATCAAAAAAAAATTTTCGCGGATAACGTTGCCTACGGATTAACTTTTCACTTACCATTTCTATTTCCGTCTCTTAAAAAATTAAATTACGAAATGCCCGTTCCTCTCTCGGAGGCTTTTTTGTATAAAGGTTTTTCGCAAGCACTTCCGGCAACGGCCTTAATGCAAGAAGATAATTTCGGCAATAAAACTTCAAATCTACTTCGCAGATTATATTTTACCAATTATTTTTTTAATAACAAAAAAACCGAAATACCCGCCTTTAATCGTGTTAGCTTTAAAGATAATATCATTATGCCCTTTACTTTTGGTAAGGATAGCCTTTTGACTTTTGCATTGTGTAAAGAACTTGGAGTTTCCCCGACACCTATTTTTTTCGCAGAACCGCATCAACCATATGATGTTTTAAATAAAAAAAAATTGGCTGCCGCCTTTCAAAAGGAATATAAAGTTAAAATAAATTTTGTTAATAACTCTCTTGGAATTCTTCGCGATCCGGATGGCTGGTTTGGTTGGGAAATTCAACTTACACAATATTCCCTTCTAATGCTTCCATATGTATATGCCCTAAAAGCTGGATATATCTTTTTTTCCAACGAACAAAGCTGTAACGAAACCATGATTGATAAAGACGGGTTTCGCTGTAATCCGGTTTTCGAACAATCACACCAGTGGCTTTTACAAAATAGCCTTTTAACTAGTCTTGTCGGCGGTAATTCGCTTTCTATTGGAACCTTAATTGAACCCATACACGAGCTGGCAGTAATTAAGATTTTACATAATCGCTATCCCAAAATCGGAAAATATCAAAGTTCATGCGATTTAGAATCAAAACCAAAAAATGGTATGAGATGGTGTGAAGATTGCTCAAAATGCGCCAGAATCTATATATTTTTACTTGCAAATGGTGTTAATCCCAAACGCGTTGGTTTTAAAGGCAACCTTCTTCGAGATTCAAAAAAGCATTTATACTCCATTTTTTCACCCCAAAGAATTCAGGAATTCGGTTATGACAATAGTGAATCAGCCAAAGGTGAGCAAATATTTGCGTTCCTGCTTGCTTATAAGAGAGGTGTAAAGGGAAAAGTGATGGAAAGTTTTTCCCGGAAATATTTAAAAGAGGCTTTAAAAAAAGAAAAAGAGTATCGAAAAGTTTATTACGGAATTCATTCGAATACTACTGTTCCAAAATCATTCTCTACAAAGGTTCTAAAAATTTTTAAAGAAGAACTCGAGCCTTATCAATAGTTATTCTTCCTTCGAGAATACGCTGATAATACAATCTCTTCTAGATATTTCCCATAGGTTAAACCCGCTGATTTAGCAAGCCTACTTGTTCCATCCGTTGGCGCAATTCCAGGATTGCAGTTTATTTCTATAAAATACGGGGTATTATCTTTTGCCAAACGAATATCAATATCAGCATAATCCGTACAGCCGCACAAATTGTAGGCTTTTAAAGAGAGTTGCTCTATTTTCTTATATAATTTATTGTCCAGTTTCGCTTGCGCGGCTGGCGTGTCTTTGTCTGCATCATGCTCCCACTTAGCCACAAAATCAACAATCGGCCATTTGTTTTTGTACGAACCCTTAAAAGAAATTTCCGTTATCGGCAATACTCTCGCATTAGTACCGTTTCCCAAAATGGAAATTCTTAATTCGCGGCCATCGATATATTCCTCTATTAATACTGGTTGTTTATATCTCTTAAGAATTATTTTTACTTGTTTTCTAAGTTCGTTTAAATTATTAACTACAGAACTTTGCTGTATTCCGCAACTTGAATCTTCTTTTTGCGGTTTCGTAATTAATGGAAACCTCAAGGACTTTACTAAATTAAACTTATCGGTTTTCACCACTTGAAAGCTAGGAGTTGGAATGTGATTGTTATAAAAAAGCGTCTTGGTTATAGCTTTATCTGTTGTTAAAATCATGGCTTTCGCAGAAGATCCGGTGAAAGGAATTTTAGTTTTATCTAGAAGCTTTGGTACGTCCCACTCGGAATTTGGTAAGGAACCTATACCATAACTAAGATTAAAGAAAACGTCTGTTTTAATAGAAAGAAGCTCTTTGGTATTTTCTTCATTTATTTCAAAATCGTGAACTGAAAAACCTTCCTTGACTAATGCTTTATGGATTGCCTTTACGTCATTTGTAAGATCCATGGTTTGTAAATCTTCCTTGGTTCCGTTCGATAAAGCTTTAGTGACGTTGTAAAGAATCGTTACTTAGATCGGAA
>CAYJSC010000003.1:0-10769 GCA_964372475.1 uncultured Gammaproteobacteria bacterium
AGTCCTTACTAGCGCAACAGCCATAATTTTCGCAAGCATATTTGTCCAATGGGCTGATCGTATTTTAGAAATTAATCATATTTCATCAGCCGAAGACCCGACAAAAACAGCAACTCCTGATCTTCCCAGAATTTTTAGCCAATGCCAAAAAATAGCCTTAGACTTGGCTAAAAAAGCCACTCTATCTTCCAACGAAGAGGCGGTTTTACTTGCCGCACGGAGCTGCCTTACTAATCTTGCACCAATGGTAAATGCACTAACAAGGACACCCGAGCCGACCGGAACTACAGTTGCGTTTCCTGAAAAAATAGTAACACCCACCGCTTCCGCGAACGGAGATGATCCACCTTTTATTCTTTTTGCTATGGCAGCGCTTGCGGCGGGAATTATGGCATGGGCATGGCGGGCAGATAATACAAAAAAACAAGTCCAACTAAGAATCCAAGAGGAAGAAATTGCGCAGGCTGAAAGATCGCGGCAAGAACGGGATAATAAAGAAAGGAACCACAGAAACTGGAAATATCACGCCGTTAGCAACGCAAGAACACATGTTTTGGCATTCAACGCGGCAGCTGCCGCTTGCGGCATAGAGGATACCATAAATGTGGATTTTATAAATAATCCACCCGATGATTTTGCCTTTTTATGTCATGATTTGGTAAAACGACCGGCAGAGTTTATCACACAAATGTATGAAATTATTGGAAAACGCGTTAATGCTGATGTTTTAAAAAAATTAGAGGAACACGGTATACGTTTAAAAGACTTGGAAAACAACCAGAAACAGCTTGATGGTTTAGTTGCTGAGCTAGAGAAACGAGCAGATAAAGCAGATGGGCGTTTAGATGAACATCAACTCGAACTTCTTAGAACTGCCAGAAGGCTTAATACTATGCATCGCTGGCTAGGGAATCTTGATAGAAAAGTGGGGAACGGGTAAAATATAAGGTTTATGGAAGATGCTATTGTGGTGCGGGGAGCCAGGGAACATAATCTCAAAAATATCGACGTTACGATTCCCAAAAGCAAACTGGTGGTTTTTACCGGCATTTCCGGTAGCGGCAAATCTAGCTTGGCTTTTGATACGCTTTATGCCGAAGGGCAGCGAAGATACGTGGAATCGCTTTCTAGCTACGCCCGGCAATTCCTGGGTATTATGGACAAGCCCGACGTCGATTCCATTAGCGGTTTATCACCGGCTATCTCCATCGATCAAAAATCTACTTCCCATAATCCGCGCTCGACGATTGGCACGATTACGGAAGTATACGATTATTTAAGGCTTTTATACGCCCGCACTGGCCATCCGCACTGTCCCAATTGCGGCCGCGAGATTTCTTATTTATCCAAAGAGCAAATTGTCGAAAGTATCCAAAAATTGCTCGACGACCAACAAGCCAACACTAAAGTGCTTCGCCTTTTAATTCTGGCGCCGCTTATTAAGGATCGTAAAGGTGAATATAGCCAACTTTTTGCCAGCCTTTTGGAGAAGGGCTTTTCCCGTGTTCGAGTCGATAAACAACTTTTTTCTTTAAACGAAGATTTGGTTTTAATTAAAACCAATAAACACAGTATTGAAGCAGTCGTTGACCGTCTCTCCCTAACTAAAAAAACGACCCTCGAAGAGGGAAGACTTGCCACAAGCGTTGAAACTAGCCTGAAGCTTTCCGAGGGAGAAGTTATTATTTCTCTCGTTTCCGACTCATCCTTTGAATTCCCAGAAAAACCGCGTAACATGCAGGATTTTCTCTTCAGTGAGAAATTTGCCTGCCCCTACTGCAATATTTCCCTGGGAGTAATCGAACCGCGCACTTTTTCCTTTAACTCTCCTCACGGAGCCTGTCCGACGTGCGCGGGAATCGGAAGCCTGTTAAGCGTTGATGAAGATCTGGTGCTAGCACCAAGTTTGACCATTGACGAAGGCGGTATTGTACCCTTTGCGAAAATGTTTGAAAACGACACCTGGTTTGCCAGAATCGTACGTACTGTCTGCGGCGAAAATAATATCAATACTAAAACTCCTCTACGGGATCTTTCCAAAGAGCAAAAAGAAATTCTTTTAAAAGGTACCGGAGAGAAGGTTTATGAGGTTGAGGGGAGCAACCGCCAGGGACGAAGCACGGTTATTTATGAAGAATTTCCAGGCATTACCCGTGAATTGGAAAGACGCCACCGCGAAACCGATTCAGATTTTATCAGATTGGAAATTGAGAAATTTATGCGCCAGGAGATTTGCCCCGAGTGCCGCGGTACACGTTTAAAAAAAGAGGCTCTAGCGGTGACGATTGATCATAAAAATATCGACCAATTTACCAAACTAGCCATTGATGAAGCCTTATCCTTTATTGGGTCTTTGCAAACCGAAGAGTCGCAAAAATTATCCCGGCGCGAAGAGACTATTGCTAAACCGATATTTAAAGAACTCTCTGCTAGACTTAAATTTCTTGTTGACGTCGGGCTTAACTACCTTACTCTAAATAGAAGCGCCCAAAGTCTATCAGGCGGCGAAGCGCAGAGAATTAGACTAGCATCACAAATTGGCAGCGGCCTGTCAGGTATTTTGTATGTATTAGATGAACCCTCGATCGGTTTGCACCAACGGGATAATCAAAAATTGATTACTACTCTTAAAAACTTGCGCGATTTGGGAAATTCGGTCCTAGTCGTTGAACACGATCGGGAAATGATGAATAACGCCGATCTTATCTATGATTTTGGGCCTCTGGCAGGGGATAAGGGTGGCCATATTACGGCCTTTGGTACACCAGGTGAGATCAAGCGCAATCCGCGGTCTTTAACCGGCGCCTACTTAGCTAATCGTAAGGAAATAAAAACAACCACGAGTCTGTCGATATCAAATGCTGGGTATCCAGTTAAAGTCGTAAATCTCAAAATCTATCAAGCCACAGAGCACAATTTAAAAAATATTAATGTTGAATTTCCATTAGCTAAATTGATTTGCGTCACAGGCGTTTCGGGCTCAGGCAAGTCAACTTTGATCAATGACGTTCTCTATCATGCCTTGGCTCTTGAGTTTAATCCCTATCACCGAATAAAACCAGGTCAGTTTCAAAAACTAACCGGACAAGAGGAATTAAAACGGGTGGTCATGGTAGATCAGTCTCCTATTGGTCGAACACCCAGAAGTAATCCGGCGACATATACCAGCGCTTTTTCTTATATCCGCGACCTTTTTTGTCAAACAAAAGTGTCTAAAATTCGCGGTTACGGCCCCGGAAGATTTTCGTTTAACGTTAAAGGCGGGCGCTGTGAAACTTGCGAGGGCGAGGGACAAATTAAAATCGAAATGCAATTTCTACCGGACGTTTATGTTGATTGCGAAACCTGCAATGGTAAAAGATATAACGAACAGACCCTTGACGTAACATACCGAGACAAAAATATCTCCGAGATTTTAAATATGACTGTTGACGAAGCGGTGAATTTCTTCGCTGGCAACCCCACACTTCTTAATAAATTGGTCACCCTAGCCGAAGTAGGACTGGGTTACATCAAACTCGGCCAGCCGGCACCCCAACTTTCCGGTGGCGAAGCCCAGCGCATAAAACTGGCAACCGAGCTTTCGAAAAGAGGCATTGGAAAGGGCTTATATCTTCTTGACGAGCCAACAACCGGATTGCACTTTGCCGATTTAGAAAAACTTATTTTTGTTTTAAAAAGCTTGGTTTCTCTTGGCAACACGGTCATTGTGATTGAACATAATTTGGATTTAATTAAAAACGCGGATTGGCTTATCGATTTAGGACCTGAAGGCGGAGAGGCAGGAGGTTATATTGTGGCCATAGGAACACCAAAAGAAGTAAGCCAGAATAAGAATTCTTAT
Organism: uncultured Gammaproteobacteria bacterium; assembly: GCA_964372475.1. GTDB lineage: Bacteria > Patescibacteriota > Microgenomatia > JACPZF01 > JACPZF01 > JACPZF01. The sequence continues at coordinate 3,845 of CAYJSC010000003.1, forward strand.
ACCGGTAGGTTTCTGAAAGACGTGCTTAAATAGTAAAAAGGGTCCTCTAAAAGTAGGGAAGTATTGTTAAAACTTCGAAATCGGTTTGTGAATCAAAAATTGTGCGACATGGATATATATCCCAATAGAGTGGTATAATTTTAAGATGAAACTTCCATATTGTAAGAAAGCCTTTATACCAATTGAGAAAATAGATAATTATCTACTTTCTCCTACACATATTAAGGGCAAGCATAAAGCTGTTGTTTATGGGGAATTGGGATTTAATCAAGGCAACAGAAGTCTGTTTGAAGAAGCCTTATTAAATATTGCTCATATAAATGATGTGAGGGGCACTACAAATATAATCGTTAATGGGGTCTATTTGGGAAAGAAATATGAAATTATAGGCACAATTACTGGTCCTAACGGAACTTCTTCTATAAAAACTATTTGGAAGATCTTGTTGAACAAAAGAAAACCAAGCTTGGTAACGGCGACCACTATGTAGTATAATTACAAGAAAGGTAGATAATATGACTTTTGATGAATTAGAAATAGTAGCCCTTACACATGATGTTGAAAGTCATGGATTAAGCGATGGGGATACGGGTACCATTGTTGAAGTTTATAATAATGGAAACGCCTATGAGGTTGAATTTATCGATGATAACGGTAGGACAATTGCTTTACTTACCCTTACGCAAGCAGATATCACAAAAGAATCTTATATTAGAATAAAGTCTAAAGACAGTGTAGATGCCATCATAACTCTTGAAAAATTTAATAATATCCTTTGGATTAGAAACAATAAAAATGATTCGAGTACACAATCGTTCTACGCATCAGTATGAAAATAAACCACATTTGGACTGTATTATGTAGAGAAAGTATCCTTAATCAGGATGATAACGCTATTTCACTAATTGGTGTTGTTGAAGAGGTACAAGGAACCTTAATAACACTACCTGATAAACCTCTACGAGAATCAGATAAAAAACCTGTCCCATTAAATCTTGAATTGGTAACGACCTGGACAAAAGATGACGATAAAGAAATAGCAATTCAAGTAAGAGTTATTCTCTTAGACCCAAATAATACTGAGATGATGAATGTTATTAACAATTCAATCTTTCCTAGCAATTCTAAAAGATTGAGAACAAGATTAAAGGTTCAAGGTTTTCCAGTAACAGTAAGTGGCAGATATATTTTTAAGGTTAGTTTAAAAACTAATGTTGATAAGGACTATAAATTAGTTTCGGAAATTCCTATCGATGTCAAGATAAAAATCGAACAGCAAAAAGAAATTCTGAAATCTTAATAATCATCTTATTGATTTCATCATCCTGTGTTGCTACTATATTTTCTGAAGACTTAAAAAGGTTATGTTTTCAATCAGGTACTTTGCTAAATTTTAGCTTCAAAAGTTAAGGACGACTTACAAATCCCCGCGTTACTGTGGCAGAAGAGAAATTAAGATTTATTTCAGATCAGTTTCTTAATAATTTAATCCCGCAAATTTTCGCTCGAGCGTCAGTTTGCGATAAGATTTATGTGATATACTTTCTTCATGATGAAACACTGCTTCTTGTTGTCATTTTTCTTATTCCTTATTTCATATTTCTTATTTCTAACCACTTCTACAGCTTACGGCGCGGGCGAGTTTTTAAGTAGTTATAACGTCTCTTATCAAATCGGGGGAGATGGCAACACCATCGTCGAACAACAAATCTCTCTGACAAACCAGCTTACCACTCTTTTCCCTACGGAATCGGAAATAACTTTAGGCAGCCCCAATATCTATAACATTTCCGCCTATGACAACATCGGCAAAATTTTTATTAGGGTAAGCAAGGCCAATGAGGATACGAAAGTTCGCGCGGTTTTTAATGAAAAGGTCGTGGGAAAAGGAAAAACGTATGTCTGGCATTTACGCTATGAGACTCCGGACTTAGTTTCCCTAAACGGGCTGGTAAAAGAAATAAATATTCCCAAGCTAGATCTTAACCCTGATATCCAAGACTATAACTTAGCCATTTACCACCCAGATAGTTTCGGTCAGATTTTATATGTCAAACCGGATAATAGGAAGAAATTATTCTTTGATAAAAACGACCTCTCCCAAAGCCAAATTTCTCTTGCCTTCGGCGATTATCAAGTTTTTAATTTCAAACTTAACTATACGATTAAAAATCCCAAAATCACCCCAATTTACACAGAAATTGCTTTGCCTCCGGATACTAGTTATCAGAAAGTTTTTTTAAAAACCCTAACTCCGCTGCCCTTAGACGTCGTACTTGATCCCGATGGCAACTGGCTCGCCAAATATCAGCTGCGACCAGAGCAAACAATAACCGTGCAAGCAACCGGCTCGGCCCAAATTTTTTCCCGGCCCCAGAAGCAGGAGGTACTTAATTTTAACGCGCTCAAAAGCCTTAGCTCTCCGCAAAAATATTGGGAGAGTGACGATGAAAAAATTAAGGTTTTGGCTAAACAATTAGGATCAGCAGAAAACGTCTATAACTACTTGGTTAAATTTCTTAAATATGACTATAACCGCGTGGTAGCGATACCAGTGAGGCTTGGGGCTAAGTATATTTTAGATCATCCCGAAAAGGCAATCTGCATGGAATTTACTGATCTATTTATCAGTTTGGGTCGCGCTCTTGGTCTTTCCGTCAGAGAAGTTAACGGTTTTGCCTATACCAACAATAGTAAATTAAAACCCTTGAGTTTAAAAAAGGATGTTCTGCACTCCTGGCCCGAATATTATGATGAGAGCAAGAAGGCTTGGTTGCAAGTCGATCCCACTTGGGGAAATACCAGCGGTGTTGATTATTTTGAGCAATTTGATTTAAACCATTTTGCCTTCATTAAAAGAGGCAGAAATAGCGAGTATCCCTATCCGGCAGGCGCCTACAAGGTCATCGATGGTGATGAAGCTAAAGACGTGGAGGTCACTTTTGGCAATAAGGGAGACTTAGAAAAAAAAGACAAAATAGAAATGACCATGACAGCTTCAAACCAAATATATGCTGGTTTTTCCTATCAAGCCATTCTCACTATTAAGAACATGGGAAATACAGTAACCGATAAGAAAGTTTTAACTCTTAAGGGAAATCATTTGGAGATAACTTCCGAGCAGACCGCGGAAATTTCTCCGCTTCCGCCCTTTGGCCAAAGAGAATACAAGATCGGTTTTAAACCAATTCAGCCTTCCCGAGACGCTTCGCTGACGGCCTTTTATAACAATCAGAATATTTCTAAAGAAATTGTGGTTAAACCTTTAACACTTATCTACCTGGTACCGGTTTTAGCTTTAGTTTTTATCATAGCTATGCTCGTCATGTTTCTCTCTTCGAAAGTATGGAAGCGCAACGTATAGATCTTAAAAAAAACTTCTTAGCGGCAATCCCTCAAGCTTTTGGCATTTATATTTTCCGAAACCTAGAACAAAAGCCTATCTACGTTGGTAAATCAACCAATATCAAAGATCGCGTCGCCAGTTACTTTGTTCCTAGTAATAATCCTAAGATAAAACGACTGATCAATGAAGCGAAATTCATCTCTACCGTTTTAGCCGACAACGAAATCGATGCCTTAATTCTCGAAGCCAATTTAATTAAAAAATATCAACCCAAATATAACTCTGAACTTAAAGATGGAAAATCCTATCCGTATATAAAAGTTACTATTAAGGAATCCATACCAAGAGTTCAAATTGCCCGAAAAATAGAAAATGACGGCAGTTTATATTTTGGTCCCTATCCTAATTCCGGAGGTTTATACCAAATCCTGAAATTCCTCCGCCGCGTTTTCCCGACTTGTCTTCATAAATACCCATATGCTTCTTGTTTGTATGTACACCTTGGTCTTTGTCCGTATCCCTACGTCAACATTACCAGAAGGCAATACCGGCAAAATATCAAATATATTATCGACTTTTTGGCAGGAAAAAAGAATAAAGTTATCCACCTCCTAGAAAAAAATTTGGGCGACGCAGTGCGGTTAGAAAATTTTGAGGTGGCGGCGGTCCTAAAAAGGCAACTGGAAAATATTGTCCTGATGCATCTCTATCGCAAAACTGCTGATGATGATCTGGAGAGTCAGGCGAGGTTAGAAAATCGTCATGACCAGGAAACCGCTTCTCTTAAAAATACTCTGGCTTTGCATGGCATATTTATTAATCAGATTGAGCGGATTGAATGCTTTGATATTTCTAATACGCAAGGAGCTCACGCGACGGCGTCATTGGTAGTTTTGGAAGCTGGTCTTCCTAAGAAGTCCGAATATAAAAGATTTCGCATCAGAATAGCTGGTAAAATCAACGATTACGCGATGATGAAGGAAGCTATCGCCAGACGCCTAAGACACTCGGAATGGTCATATCCAGATTTAATCGTTGTCGATGGGGGAGCAGGACAGCTAAAAAGCTGTCTTGATGCTCTAGGTGCTCTCGGAATAAATATTGCCCCTATCGGACTAGCCAAAAGAAGAGAAACAATTTATTTGCCAAGCGGTAAAAAAATCAATTTGGCTTTGGATAACCCCGGCTTACATTTAATCCAAAGGGCCAGAGACGAAGCTCATCGTTTTGCGCTAAAATATCATAAATTGCTTCGAGCAAAAGCACTATTTAATTGATATAATGACAGGTGATATGCACAAACTGGCCAAAAGTATTATTGCTAATTATCTATCGCTCTATTTAGTCTCTACTTATCTGCTAACCTCTTTTGCCATCCAAAACGGTATCGTTGGCTACACCAAAACCGCATTGATTATGGCTTTAATTTTTCCTCTTCTTAAACCCATATTTAAAATTGTTCTTTTCCCTCTAAATCTCTTAACCTTGGGAATATTCGATTTGTTTATTGGTGTTATTATTATCTATTTTTTGACCTTGTTTGTACCAGAATTAAAGGTTTCCGGGCAAAATTTCGCCGGAATCTCCTATGGTAATTTGAACGTCGGCGCGTTTTACGTCAATCGTTTTTGGATCATGTTTTTGGCTTCAGCGCTCCTTAGTGGAATTTATAAGATTTTCCGGTGGTTACTGCGCTAGTTTTTTTTATGATATAATCATGACTAGTTCGTATTATGAAAATGGTTTTGACATACTTCCAAATAATTATTGCTCTCCTTTTAATCGGAGCCATTTTACTGCAATCTAAAGGAACAGGATTGGGTTCAACTTTTGGCCAATCCCAGGAACTTTTCCGAACCAAAAGAGGCATGGAGAAAATTTTACATACGGGAACAATTGCGCTTACGGTTTTGTTTATGGTTTTTTCACTTTTGTCCATTCTGGTCAACTAAACATGACTTCTATTCTTAGACACCCGCGGGCTATTTACTGGTTTCTGAAATCATTTTTAAGTAAAAAAAATAAATTTGTCTTGTTGGGTTTCCTCTTGGGCTTTTTACTCATTGTCTATTGGTATAGCGGTTTTTTTGTCTCACTCCGCAGCCTTTTTACTCCGGAAAATTCTGTGGGTATGGTGGGTAAGTACAACCTTTCCAACCTACCACTACCAATTCAAAGTAAAATTAGCTTCGGCCTAACGCGCATTATGGATGACGATAGCGCGACTCCGGCTGCCGCGCTTTCCTGGGAAATAAAAGATGACGGAAAAAGTTATGTTTTTAAGCTAAATCCAAATCTTACCTGGCAGGATGGCAAAAAGTTTACTTCTTTTGAGGTTAACTACCGACTCAAAGACGTCGAAGTCAGGGCCGTAGGCAACGACACGGTCGAATTTAAATTAAAAGAACCTTTTGCTTCCTTACCGGTTATTGTGGCGCAGCCATTATTTCGACAAGGCCTGATCGGTCTTGGTGACTACAAGGTTATTTTTCAACGGTTGGAGAACGGAACTATTGTCCAACTTGATTTACAAAATAGAAATAATTCCGACGACCGGATTATTTATAAATTCTTTGACTTTGAAAAAGAAGCCTTCATGGCTTTGAAATTAAAAAAAATCGCGCGCATTGAGGGATGGCAAAACACCCAAGAAATAAACAGCAACCATGATTTTTTAATTAAGGATGTTACTAATTACCACCAGATTATTATGCTTTTTTTCAACAGCAAAAAGGATCCGTTTATGGAAAAAACCATTCGTAACGGCTTATCCTATGCCGTACCTGATGATGTCAGAAAACCTTTTGTTAAAGCCGCGGGGCCGCTACCAAAAACGTCTTGGTATTACCACGGGAACCTCAAGGAATATAACGAAAATAAAACCCAAGCCGGGAAATATTTAAAAGATTTGACCGACAAACAAGCCACCAGTTCGAGTCCTTTTCAAATTAGGCTGGATACACTCCCGCTTTATAAAGATCTCGCGGCAAAAATTGCCGACGCCTGGGGAAAAATTGGTATTAAAACAATTGTTAACGAGACGTCGGCTATTCTACCTGACTACGATGTCTTCCTCGGCGCCATCGAGGTGTCGCCTGATCCCGACCAATATTATCTCTGGCACTCAACGCAGCCGGGCAATATCGCCAATTTTAAAAGCGCCCGCATAGATAAAATCTTAGAAGACGGCAGGAAAATCATAGACCAGAAGGAAAGAAGGGATAAATATTTGGAATTTCAAAGATATTTAGTGGAAGAAAACCCCGCGCTGTTTCTTTTCTACGGCAAGAGTTATACGGTATCGAGATTGTAACTTTGTGCCGCAGGAGAGAGTCGAACTCTCACGGGTTGCCCCACAGCGTTCTGAACACTGCGTGTATGCCAATTTCACCACTGCGGCATTTTTGTTAGTTGGTTAGTTCGTTTGTTAATTTGTTGTATATTATACTGTTATTTCGTAAAATGTGATAATACTGGGAGGAAACCGTAGGTTTCGTCCCATTTAGCACCTGTAGCTTAATGGATAGAGCACTTGTCTTCGGAACAAGGGGTTGCGAGTTCGACTCTCGCCAGGTGCGC
>CAYJSC010000003.1:10869-14081 GCA_964372475.1 uncultured Gammaproteobacteria bacterium
GGTGGCGTGTGCCGAACGGCTTAGGCGTTGCCCTGTGGAGGCAATTTTAGCGGGTTCGACTCCCGTACGTCACCCACGGTAGCAAAAATCTTTCTTTTACAACGTGCGGTAGATAACAGAATATTATTATCGCGAAGGGTTGCTTTGAGAGTTTCCCTTCGCGAATACAGATAAGGGAAGATCGTTGGGAAGAAACCGTAGGTTTCGTCCCATTTAGCGCCTGTAGCTCAATGGATAGAGCACCCCGCTTCTAACGGGGAGGTTGTGGGTTCGACTCCCGCCAGGCGCGCAAAAGAGAGCCATAAATAAAATGAGTAAAAGGATTAAATAGTGCCTCGTACTGGATTCGAACCAGTGGCCTTGAAATTAAGAGTTTCCTGCTCTACCGCTGAGCTAACGAGGCATAATATTAACTTTATAAATTTACCGCTTTATTAATCTCTCTGAGCTTCATCCACCGTTGCTGTACTAATTTTACATCAAGATGCAAATTTTTTAAAAGGGCTTGAAGCCAACCGGCCATTTTATATTTCATATCAGTTGATTTGGGAACATACAATCTTAAGGTTCCGTAATATAAATTATTCTTTTTATAACCCTTGCCTTCTGGTTTAAAATATGTTTTTCCAAAGTTTTTGACGGGAATTCCTGTCAAATCTGACCAAAACTGCTTGGTATCAACTTCGTTTTGTTGTGGGTAAAGATTTAAGCTTGCTTTTAAGACTAGCGGGGATACATTGAAAACTATTTTTAACCATCTTACAAAAAACAGAATTAAATAAGGGTCGGAGTTGGTAATCTGCATCATTTTGCTTTTTGACCCCTCGGACCAATATAAAGCAACGCCGATTAATTTATAATAATCATTGTTTAATGGCAATTTAATTTCCAAACTGGAATCTGCAATGATCTTCTTTACCTCCCTAGCTCGATGCTTTTTTTGACTTTTTGAACCTCTTGAAAGAATGATAATTTGTTTACTATACAACCGTGCTCTCTGTTCCTTTTTAAGTTTTACACCTTTTAACCAATAACTCAAAGTGCTTTTGGGAGTGTTGGTCTCTTTAAAAATTTCCCCGTAACTTCTTCCTTGTTTCCTCAAACTTATTACCCGCTCTTTTAACTCTTTTTCGTTTGTCATGATATACCAAGTATATATCACCTGATATATGGACTACAACCAGCGACATGATGAGAAATTACAATCCTGAATTTGTCGAAGGACGCAAAAATTTTACCTGTCCGCCTTTGGCGGAAAGAACTAATATTAAACTTCAAGTGGCCTATCCGATGGAGTTAGCCCGATTGCTCAAATCATCCAATAATGCCACTAAAAATAACAATCGGTAAAAGCTAACTCCTCTAAAATATAACTGAAATATTAGACGGAAAGCAAGGAAATTTGTATAAAATCTCCAATCGGAGCTTCAAGTTGATAAATAATAATAACCAGTGTATACTATGGGGTATATGTCAGGAATTGAATTCGGGCCCCATGTTGCGGCAATTAAAAGTGCACGCGAAACTGCTGTTCAGTACAAACCAATTCTTAATTCAGAACGATTGAAAAAACAAGACATTAAATTTAATAAGTTTGCTGCACTCAGGATCATGTTCATGGACGCATGGTGTAAATCTACAGGTGTTTCTTTGGAAAGAGTATTAAATTCTGGTGCCTACGATATTCTCACCTCTGCCTATGCTTGGGCAGGACATATCGATGATCTTATCGACGATGATGTAAGACTTGTCAAAAAGAAAGTCATTCCAAAGATAATAGGAACTTTTACAAATACCCTCTCCGCTGTATTTGAGCAAGCCGGTAGTGGATCAAAGATTGGAAAACGAAGAGCAGCCGTCCTTGCTTTTGATCTTATAAAACTTACGGGGGATGTTAAACAAGCAAAGAGTTCTTGGGATCAAAGCTTAAAGAGAGGAAGAACTCTTGATGATTATCTACAACTTGCAGAAGGGACAAATGGTGTCTCGGGAGTATTTTTGGCCCGGTTATTGAATGGATTATTTGGAATAACTGGCGATAAGTCTGTAGTGTTAGAGCAAGCATTTAGGGATGCATTCACAGCATCACAAATTAGTCACGACATAGATGACCTTCATAAGGATTTGGTTTCTGATTATTATCCAAGTATAGTTGCCTTTTTGTTAAGAAAAAATTCAGTTGAGATAGAAAATGTTCAGAAGAAAATCGGTGAGTACTTACGGGGTAGCAGTACAACGAATTTTTTCAATTTTAGTAAAGATGCTCCAAAGACGCAAGAAGAAATTTTAAAAATCATAAACAATTACCTCTCTAAAATTCCTGAAAAATACCTAGAAATAAAAAATATTCCGTGGAAATTTATTGCGTTCAGAAATTACCGAGCTATGCGGGAAAGCAGTATTAGAAGCAGTCAATAGTCTGAGAAACTACCACTTTCAGTTTTCGGTTCGATGGTTAAAATAAGTTCGAATTTTGTCAAAAACGTTCACTAAATTATAAATTAAAAATAAATCATGAAAGCAAACGAACAAATTGACCAACTTATTGCAGGACTTACGGGTTGGCGAGGCAAAATGCTCGGTCTACTTCGCAAAATAATTCTTGCGACTGACCCCGTGATAATCGAGGAATGGAAATGGATGGGTACACCGTGTTGGTCTCACGATGGACTGCTCTGCTTGGCCAATGCTCACAAGAATAAGGTAAAATTAACCTTTTTAAATGGGGCAAAACTATCTGATCCGGACAAGCTTTTCAACGCCGGCCTTGAAGGAAATAAATGGCGAGCGATTGATCTCTACGAAGGAGATCAAATTAATGAAAGATCGTTAAAAAATCTTATCCATTCTGCAGTTGACTATAACCCTGCTAAAAAATTTGTTACTCCCTGAAAATTCACATAGATTCTGCTAAAATACGACTAGAACTTTTCTATTACAACGTGAGTTATATAACAGGCTATAATTATCGCGAAGGGTTGGCTTGAGAGTTTCCCTTCGCGAATACAAAATAGGGAAAAGCGTTGGAGAAAAACCGTAGGTTTTGCTCCACATAGCGGACGTGGCGGAATTGGTATACGCGTAGCCTTGAGGAGGCTATGGGAGCAATCCCGTGGAGGTTCAAGTCCTCTCGTCCGCACTGAAAGATCCGCCAAATGCGGATCAACGTTGTTGTAGCGCGAAAATTTTTCCTGTCCGCCATAAAACGCTCC
>CAYJSC010000004.1:0-825 GCA_964372475.1 uncultured Gammaproteobacteria bacterium
ACGCGACCAGATCACTTCGTAAATTTTCAAAAGAGCAAGACCGGTTTATTGTCAATTCCCTGATTAAAGATCTTAGTTCTCTAAAGGGCCGGGCCACGAGCCTTCATGGCCTTTCCTTTCTTATAGAAGACGCCGTCGTGCAATCTGTTGTCAACAGCCTAACTGCTTTTGGATTACCTTCAAATTTGGCCAAAGCCGCAGGAAGAGAACTTTTATGGTTTAAGGTTCAATATGGAACCCCTGAAAATTTTGACGGTAAATATGCAGACTATAAAGATACGATAATTAGCACGATTTTGAATCTGGAATCTGATTTTACAGATGAGCTAAACGCTCGTGTTAACCAAATAACCAAACTAGAAGGAGTATCGGCTGACTACCCAACAATAAAAGCCAACGAATTGTTTGAAGTTGCCGCTTCAAGCCCGATGTGGGCTATTGATGGTACTTTTTATTTAGAAGAACATTTGAAATCCCTACACGACACTGTTCTTGGTGAACATCAACGGTCCACAAATGATACTACGTTTGGAACAAGATTCAGCAGTTTGGGTTATTTTAAAACCGATGAGGAAGAATTTCCCGTTAAACATAACGAGGAATTTCCTCCGCAACTTGTTAACGAAGTCTTTGAATTTATCAATCGACAAGATGTAGGGATCTCTAAAGACACCTTCTTAAAAGGTTTGAATTCCGAAAATAAATATTTAATTCTACTTGAAAAGGATACAATTATTGGAATACTTCAAATTACTTCGGAATTAAATACCAGAGACCGCATGACGTTTGATTTTCCAGCTGACTTTATTCCAATATCAATGATCG
>CAYJSC010000004.1:835-11368 GCA_964372475.1 uncultured Gammaproteobacteria bacterium
AAATAAACTCGCTTTAATCAGATTGGCACAGCGTATTCAACACACAGACAACGTTAATCTTCGTGTATCAACAAACGAAAGACTTTCGAATACAGTTATCTCCGAATTGAAAAGTTTGGGTTTTATTAAGGGAATAACAGATGAAGATTTTATCACTTATACCTGGACCCGGCCAAAAATCCAAACACCATCTTCCGATCTTTCTGCCCCATCAGGATTATCGCCAAGGTCCGGCCTGCCAGCGGTAACCTCGACAAGGTCGGGTCCTACGAACGCTGTTACAACAATTAAAACTCTTTGGGCCGGGGTTTTTGGGAAAACGGCTTTTATAGAAAACGGGGAAATAACTTTTAGAGCTTTTGATAAGGTGGTAGTAGATGGCATGAACTTTAAAGATCGCAAGGCGCAAAAGTTTTCACTCGTCATTTTGCCTGGTGACAAAATCAGTCTTAATTTTAGAAATGCTGGGCAAACGGGACAACCGGTCAATGCTAATTCTCCTGTAAAATTTACTAATATCCAAAATCCTACCCAAACTTTTGTCTTAAACAGAAACGGTAAATTGTATACCATTTTTGCCAAACCCGCGGAAATAGTCCAACCATTATCCAAAGATCAAACCGCCATTCTTCCCGAACTGCAAGATTTTTTCGCTCCTAAAAATCTGGCAGTGGCGGGAGGAACAACTTTGCTTGTTATTAGCGTGGGTTTAATCTTTACTAATCCTGTCGGGCTAATTATAACCGGCATTCTCGGTATCGTGTCTATTCCCTTAGCAGTTGCCTCTTTGATCATTCGTAATCCACAACTTCAATCGGCTACGCTTAGTCTTCTACTTAGCACTCTCATCCGCTTAAATATCGCTTTGCCCGGCCAAGTGGCATTTCCTCCTCCAAATCCCGCCCCCGTGGCCCAAGAAGTGCAAATACCATTGCCGGAATTGCCTGGATCAGCTCCTGTTCAACAGCTGCCGCCGGTAAAACCTAAATCCGAGGCGCCAAACAAAATTCCCGAAGAACCCTCTTCCCTCCTTCCCTCCCAAAACAGCGCGGCCAGCCAAAATACTTCTGCTACTACTGACACTTCTTCTCTCGCCTATCGAAGTCAACAGAAAAATCTATTTTTAACCGCCCAGGATATTAATTCTTATGAAGGAAAAACTTTAAATCTTGAAGTTTCTTCCCAAAATATTGTCATTCCTGCCGGAATTTATAAAAACGTAACGATTAATATTCACGCCAAAGATGGCGCGACTATTTATTTTGATACGGGAATGCTGGAAGGTGTGAAGATAAATATTGCCGGAAAAGTTAAGGCAGTTGCGGGTAATAACACCATCATAAACGTCATTAAAGATACCGCGGCCATAACTGTTTCCGGCGTAAATACAACCAGAGAAAATCCATTACTCATTACCGGCATTCGCTTTACTTCGAAAGACTATGACTGGACAGCCAGAAAACCTGGCTTTGTTAAACACGACCAAAATCCCTATAAAAGAAGCGATGGTACGATTGATCTCTACACAACCGGAGTTTTGCTGGTTAATGAAAACAACGTTATTTTAGACAAAATCACAGCAAGTAATATGACAACACCCATACATCTTGTCGGAAGCAATAATATCCATGTTGTCCGCAGTAATTTTTCCGAAATTGATGGCGCTTCGATCTTGGGAATAGCCAGTTCGGATATTACAATCGGCGGAGATCTAATCGAAAATGGACAGAAAGTTTCCGGAGCAAATGAGTTTAATAATATCCATCGAAATGCCTTAGATGAGGGAGCAGGCGCAGTTACCTTTATCTCCGGTTTTATCAACGGAAAGTTGCAGGCCGCGGATAATATTTTTATCATTGGCAACTCGGTCTCGAATGTTGACAACGGACCTTATCGTGACGATCTTTATTCCGTACATCAAGGGCAACCATATATTAATACCGGGTTTTATGTTATTGGTAATAAAATTAAAAACTTTAGAAATAACGGCGTCGAGGCGCCTTTTGGACGAAACGTTTTCGTTATAGGTAATGAATTCACTTATGATACCAAAACTCCACTTCACTATCCTGTTTGGGTAACATTTACTAATGGGGTGGTAGTAGGTTTCGGAAACACGGTCAATGGGAGAAAAAATTTAACTATTGGTAATGCCAGATCGGGCGGTATTGATGTAGCAATAAGAGATGATGACTACAATCCTCCATCTGGAGTGGCAGTTCAACCAGCAGCTAACGTTGACACAAAACAAACCGCAATTCATTCCACTTTGCCAGAAACCATTCTTCCTTCTATTCCTCCCGCACCTAAATCCGTTTCCCAACTCCCCTCCCAAAACCTGGAAGGTGCAGCCAGCACCCAAAAAACTTCTGCTGCTCTGGGAGGAGGAACGGTTGCCTCTCTTCCAGAAAGCTTTATTAACGCCTTCCTTACTATCATGAAAGCCTTAAACCACCTGTTTGGAAATCAGGTTTTGACTGTTGTTAACAATCTTGTTTATTCAGGAATCTTGCCAGAAGGAAATATTTTACAACGAACTCTTACATTCCAGAAAATAATTGATGAGGTGGCCCAAAAGCCTGTGGCCGAAAAACAGCAATACGTAACTGATGTAGTCTGGCCATGGATTAAGGCAAATGCAATCGATTTATATTATGCCAAAAACAATATGTGGTTGGCTCCAAATTTCCTAGATCACTATTTATATGGCAATGGAAAACCTTTTAATATTACTAATTTATATAAGGAATTTGTAACCAGATACTACCAAAATTACGAAAAAGATAAATTTAATCTTAGGGGGGAAGACCTTCTCATAGACTTTTTCAAACACTCATTCGAAGATAACTTAAGCGGTTATTACCAACCATTCTCTGTGGGCGACTGGACAACAGGAAGATCAGATATGGCCAAGGTAACAAGCGATCTGGGTACTTTTTGGGAATCGGTTACAACAGGAAAACCGTATCACTTAAAATTGGCAAGACAAGCCTTCCCTGCTGATTTTCCAAAGTTGAATGAGTCAGAAACTTCAGATTTAATAGCTTCGTTAAATGCCTATAGTATGCTATCAGAAGGCGACGTTATAAGTATAAAACCAAACCAAAAAGATCCACGACTTTTTGATCTTTTAATTGATAACGCCAAGGTTGTTGTCGGGGACAGATATTATTTTAAACCCCAAGGAGGTGCACTTCAAACAGAAAAGATCCAGACATTTATGAAAACTGTAGATGATTTTATTCAATCGGTTAATGCCAAACCAGAAGATGTCTATCGTTCACTATTTGGACCGGAATATAAGAAAGTTATGAAAGATCTTATAAGATTATTTAATATGACAAACCCAGAGTTTATTTCTCTGGCACAAAATGGTTATGCGGGAGAATTTGATGTAAACGGAGAATATAAATTTAGCCAACCAATTTTATTAACTCTTCCGAGGGGTATTTTCGAAGCTGATAACATAGATACATCACAACAATTTCAACCATCAAATTCTGTTATTGTAAATTTCTATATTCAAAGAGATGGAGATATTCTTTGGAATCTCTTTGAGGAATTCTATCATGATGGTAAAAATCCCTACCTTAACGGCGTTAGTGGTCCGACTGCTCCTGAAGGGTATTACAACAGAGATTTATCATATAGGAATATATCGTCACCCGACAAATTTATCTCTTCAGTTGAGGAACAACTAACTAAACGATTCGGCGGGAAAAATATTAAAGTCTCGATGATAACAAACAGTTCTTTTGGCTTAATAATGTTGCTTGATAAGAGAATCATGCCAGGTGAACCTCTAATACTTTCTGTCCCCGAACAGAAAGTAAAAACCCAAACTACGGTTAACCCATCCGATTATGATTTAAGATTTAAATTGGCGATTGATGATACAACAACCAGATGGGAGTTAGTAAATGATTCTACTAAAATAAACGGTATATTTGAACAATCTAAACACCTTTCTGATCGTGAAATTACTCACTCTTTAGAAAAATGGCTTTATAATTATCAAACAGGAAAACCATTAAAAATATTTAATGATTCTACCAAAATTATCACGATCTTTGGTACGGACATTAAGCCAGGTGAGTTAATAAACATCACTCTTCCAAACTCTTATGGCTTATCCGTAATCTTACCAAGTGATAGTTCTATTCCGACTTATGCGAGTGTAGGTTTTACTACTTTTATTAACTTTCAGGATATCGAGAAAGAAATAAAAGAGACTAATAGAGTAAAATCGGGTGAAAAAATTAAAGTAACCAATAATTATCCCAACGAAATTATTGAATTATTTGGGATTAAAGTTAAGCCTGGAGAAACCAAAACCATCACCATCCCCTCCCCACCCTCGCCGGGCGGGGCGCAACCCGGATCACAAGTCCCCGCTTCCCAAACTATTTCCCAAGCTGGACGCGTGATGGAAGAAAAAACTCTACCTTCCGCTCTTGCCTCGCCCCTGGAAGGCCTTATTAGGGCCTTCCTTACCATTGCCAGAACTTTAAATGAAATGATGGGAGGAAAAGGTCTGGATTTGGTTAATTTCCTGGTTGGTAAAGGAATCTTACCAGAAGGAAACATTTTACAACGGTCATTCACGTTTCAGAAAATCCTGAGCGAACTCGAGCGAAAACCCGCCGAGGAAAAACAAAAATATATTGAAGAGGTTGCGCGGCCATGGCTTTTGGCAAATGGAGCACAAATCTATTTTGAGAAAGGCAGAAACTTCGATCTTGCTCCAGCTCTCGTGAACCATTACTTGTTTGGGGAAGGTAAAGACTTCAACATAAACGAAATATACAAAAAAATGATTTCGAAGATGTATCGAAATTACGGGCTGAATTTTCAAGGCGGCAGTACACGAGTTTTGTCAAACATGGACGACAGTCAGGTGTTTTTAGACTTCCTGAAACTTAATTTCCATCCTGACTTAGACGTAAATAGCTTGCCAGGCATGATCCAACTCGCCGTGAAAACGCCAAGCTCATCTATCAACAGCGGTAGCTCGACACACGTTCAGATAAGAAGACTGGCGTCAGGAAGAGATTTTAAATCTGATACTCCGTCTGACCTTGATTACTCTTTGGGACGATACGGAATAATTCTCGAAGGCGATGTTGTTAAAATAGATTCAAATATACAAGATCAGAGACTGGTTAATCTTACTTTTAAAAACGCTAAATTTACCGTATTTGATTTTTATGACTTTGATACTCGTGATTATCTAGGAAATTTTTCAGCAACTGTACAACGAAACTTAAAAGAAGAGTTAAAAAAAATAGGAATAAATGTTAATTCAACTAATCCTCTGATTGAATCATTATTTGATATGTTCCCCTGGGAGATTGTAAAACTCGAGAATATGATAAGTTTGTCATTTCATCTTATGGCTGAAAACTACAAAATTAATGCTGAATATGTTATCCCACAAGAGATTGTAATTACCATGGATAAAGCAGTTTATGAAGGATCTGTTAAAAAAGTAAATCCCCAAACTAGTCCAGACAATAAAGATTTCATTTCAGTTTTATTACCAAATGGTTCATCGAACCAGATTTCAGACCCTGAAACATTCAATAATTATTTAATCAGTGGAGTTTTTGGTGATCCTGGCGAAACAATTGAAGTTACAAATCGTTTTTCTCAAGATATTATCTTACATATAACAACAACTTTCACAGTAAAAATTAAATACGGTCAAACAATTAAAATCACCATCCCCTCCCCACCCCAAAATCTGGCCCCACCGCAATTTCCTTCCACACCGCAAGTGAAAAATACTATTCAAAATCTGATTGATGCCAGAAATCGCAATCCTAATAATTTGGCAATTTTAAAACAGGTTTTAAAACAACTGCGCGAGTATCAGTCATCAAGACAAGTTTTTGTATCGGACCCGGTAATTGAGATCGCGCGAATTGATACCAGCCAAGAAATAAGAGAAACCGAATTGATGATCAGAAAAGCTCAAGCCAAACAATCCCGAAATAACGCTTTGGTCTTGGGCCCAGGCGCGGCCACAATTCTAAGTCCACTGGCGCCTATTTTAAACCCAATTCTGGCTGGTTATACAACTGCCGTTTTAACATCTTTCGGCGCTAGAGGAGTTACCGCGCTTTTCGAAAACGCCATGTCCAGAGCCCCAAATACCACAATTTTCGGTCTTAATCTCTATCAAACTGCTCAAAATCTCCATAAGGCTACTATCAACATTTCCAACTTCTTAATTACGCCTTCACTATGGCTACCCGCATTGACTAGATTGGCAATTTCCCTTGAAACCTCCAAACCCTATCAAACAATTATTAATTATTTGGGCTCTCCCTTAACCCAAACCTTTGGGCCGGCGGTTTTAAGCGGGGATGTCTCAAGAATTCTGACAAAATTACCGTTTTTTGGAGGATTTTTTGCAGGTACAATCCAAATAACCAGTCCTCAAGTATCACAACTTCAACATTCAGACATATATTTTGAGTATGCAAAAACACTCAAATCATCAGTCGCTAAAACTTTAAATAAGAGTAAACCGAGCGCTAGTGAATTAAAAAATGCAGTGGAAAAAGTTATAGATTTTGTTGCCAGCAAACAACCTACAGCTAATTTAACGTGGGCGGTTAAACAAACTGACGATTTATCTAGTAGCTTTGTAAAACCACAAATAGCAGCTAAGGCTCTGGTTGACAGATTAGAACTAATCATGGACGCTCAACCTCTACAAAAAATTTTACCTCCAGAAAAAAAGACAGCGATTGTTTACGGTGCCGTAGACTATATTGACACTCCACTAGCACTAGGGTTTAGAAACATCGTTATGGTTGACATTAACTACGGAAAGATTATTACATCCGAAGAAGCCAGAGGCATTGTCAGTTTTACGCAAGGAAAACTTAAGGGTTCTCTTGATATGGTAGATAGGATAAAACAAAAAATAAAATCTATCGACCGAAACATAAAAATAACAAAAACACCTGATGGTCAAAAGATTGAATTTTATTTTGATTTTGGAAACGGACTGGAATTAGCTACTGTTAATCTCGTCACCGCAGATGTTTTTAAATATCAACCACCGAAAGATACCGGAATAATTATTGCTCCTGGTTTTGATTGGTTTTTTAGCGGTGGTAACATTTTAGAACTTCCCGCAATAACTGATTTATTAGAGAAAATACCACTTAATACCTTGATATATAGATCTGAAGCTTTTAATGAGGTTGGAATTAATAGTAAATTTCCTGAAGAAATAGGGTTTAGAAAGTTGTCTGATTCTCAAGAAATATACGTTTTAGAAAATAAAAGTAGACTTAATTCGTTTGTTAATTATTTTAAAACAACAATTAAAACTATCGACGAAAAGAAAATCCTTGATCTAGGCGAGGTTATTCGAGAAATTATAGATGCTATCAATAATTACAAAGCTCCACTAGAACAAGAACCCTTTAACACGATCAGTTCAGCTGTTCCTGTTGCTTTTTCCCCCGGCCCTGCTTTGGCCGGCACTGCCAGCCTGATTGCCCCATTTACGGCTCCAGTGATATTGGGTTATGGCGGATTAATTGCCAGCACCTCTTTAATCCGCGGTACTTTTGCTCTTTTGGAAAACATATACCATTCTTACGTCATTTTACAATCTGAAGGATTGTCAAAATGGCTTAGAATGGTTTATACCCGTACAAACTTTAGTTTGGAGGGTATTGTTCAGCCCAGAGCTCCAGATTCAGTTTGGTTTACCAGAATCCACAATCTCCACCTGGCCGCGATTAATGTTAATGAATTCTCCTTAATTCCCCTTAAGGCATTTTTAAACTATTTCTCACCCCAATCTCAACCTCAAGATGTGACAAAACCATCCTCGAGCATCGTTTTGTCACAAAATCCTTTTATTTCTGCCTGGCAAAGAGTAAAGCTGTTTAATCGCATTCTTTCTCGCGAGATGAGTAGTTTCGGCATAGTCAGCAACCCCGCCAAAAGGGCGTTTGATATTACAGCACAAATGCTACAAACGGTTCCAAGTATGCCCGCAATTGTTGATCGTATAGAGCAAAACCTCGCCAAATTACCAGACGGCACTAGAATCAATATCTCGGACCTAATAACTGAAAACGATTTAGGAGTAAGTCGTATAGATTTCATTCAAGCTTCTCTTTCCCAGCTATTCCCGGGTTTCGAATTTGTCTTAAATCCGAATGGAAATTTAGTTATTAGAGCAATACGATACCAAAACGAAATACGTGAAGATTTGCGAGAAAATATATCCCCATCTCCTTCTGAAGAAAATCGGGATTCAGTCTCGATATCAATAAAAGAAGAGTTATTAAATCCTATTGTTTCGTTAATAAGAGATAAAATTTTGGTAAACCCGAACCGTATCGAGTGGATATACCTAGAAGATCTTTTCCCAAATTACCAATTTGATAATAATTTATTCCTATATCTCGAAACCGAAATCGGTAAAATATTTCCAGATTATAACATTTACGTAATTGCTGGTCGCTTCATTCAGGTTTATAAAAAATTATCTGCTATTGACAAAGAAGAACGACTTGCGGCAGAAAAGATTAAACTTTTCGAAACAGAAAATTTGTCTATAGGCAGATGGGATGATTATTACCAAGAAGCTGATATTCCGCTACCCCAAAGATTGCCAGATGGAACAAGATTAACCAAGCTTGGTGTTCATACCCAACATGCCATTTTAAGAGTCCAGGGTGGCAAGCTGTATATTAGAAATAATCATCCCAACGGCACTTATCTTGATAATAAGGAAGTATCTGATGATTCTTTTACCGTTGTGACTCCACTCACAATCATTAGGCTTGGGCCAAATTACAGTTTATATTTTGACGGCCAAAATCTTTACGACCTTGAGCACCAAAAATTGATTTATAAATTTGCCAGCCTTGAAGAAGAAAAATCTGCAGAAATATTTCTTGGGCAAACATTTAGAGATAAAATTAGACGGATGTTTTTGGGTATAAACGAGAAAGAAGCCAGAACGCTTCTCAGCTTTGGATTAAAACTCAGTCGATCAGAAATTCAGGAAGCATACAAACTACGTGATCGGTTTGTCCAAAAAATTTACGGACTAAATAATCAAAACCTCTCCACATACGAACAAAAACAAATCGACAGAAGATTAAATCTTCCGGATATCAAAAGATTTCGGCCATTTGGTTTCGCAACAATAACCAATGATGAACTTCTTTATATCGCCGGGCGAGTGATCAAGCGGGAAGATCAATTCGTACTCGCCTCTGGAGTATCAGAAATCCAACTTTTTAAGGATCTTCAAAAATTGGTTAAGTTTAGAAACGATTTTGCCCATAAGTATGGGATAAACTTGCCGGATCTATATGAACAGGCCGGATTAGTAGGCGATCAAACAATTGAATATGGAGATATTGGTTATGGCGGAAAATTATCTTTCATAGGCATTAGAGAGCGGGGGAAGCTCTTTGACGTTGAGGAATATTATTTAAATATTAACCGTATTCTATCTCAAGAAAATCCCGCGCAAGCTAGTTTAGAAGCCATTCTTCACGAGTATGGTCACCGCAATCAACCACCATTCATGAATCTCTCCAAACGCGGAAAACCAACCTATCTAGAAGCCTCTACCCAACTAATTGTTCTTATGGTCTATGACAAAATGCTTAACCAACCAACGGTTATTAAGTCGTATGCTGATAAAGGCGCCATCTTATATCTTAACGCGATCGAACAGTTGGAAGAGAAACTTAAGGAAATCGGTCAGAACCACAACCTCGCTTGGCAAGCAGGCTTGGCCTCATCCTATAAAGGAAAGTTCGATGGACAGGTTGATGTCGACGGCCAAAAATACACAGCTATCAGAACTTTATACGACCAGTACTTTGGGAAAGGATCCTTTGACCGATACATGCAAGGCGGATCAGATTATGATATTGTAAGTCCTCTTTATAAGAAAAAGACTAAAGCACAAGCCGTATTTCCGGAAAACGCTAATACTCCATTTAATGAACCGTCTCAACCACAACTTACAGGTTTAAGAAGAATCTTGAGTAGAGAAAATATTGTCTCGATGGTCAAATTAATTCTCAGCGAAGAAAGCGGACAGCAAGCAGTTGGCAACTTCACTGCTCCCTTTGATGCTTTAAAAACCCTTTGGCAAAAAATGGTGGACAGCTTTTCTTCCGGCTACAAAAATCCAGCCGTCTTAACCGAAGTCACCAGGGCTTATTCCTCCCCCTCTGCCAATTTTGATCCTCTAAAAGCCTTTCGCATCGTCTTTAATCCCGAATACTGGGGCGCGGGGGCAAGGGTGATAAGAGATTGGATCAGCAAATTTTTACCACAAAAATCGCCGGCTACTGAATCTGAAACTAGAATTCATGACGAAATTGCTAGATTAAAAGATGGTTTGTCACTTAATAGAACAAATTTGAGTGATTACCAAGGAGACAATTTCAGTAATTTACTAAGTTTTGATTCTCGCTTTAATTTTACAAAATTTAATTTCTGCAGGATTTAAGGGAGAAATTTTTCCAATCA
>CAYJSC010000004.1:11378-13970 GCA_964372475.1 uncultured Gammaproteobacteria bacterium
TATTATGGCCAAATTGTCGCAAATTTTTCTTCTGAGAAATGAAACTGAATATTCTTCAAAATGGACAAAAAGTTTTACTAATTTATTTAAGCAATACCCCGAAGGGGCAAGAGAATTTGTAACTTCACTTTTGGAACTACGCCGTATCTTAATCAAAGAAAAGGTTGATAGGGAATGGAATAAATATCCCGATGATTCCGGTAAAGACTTGGTAACAATTTTACTTTATGCTGACAAAATATTGAGAGCCATCGCTTTAGAAAAAAATTCATTTAACCTTCATATTCCTGAGCTGGATAATATTTTAAGACAAGATTCAATCGAGAAAACCTCCGGTTTAAGCTTTAATTACTATCCCAAAGGAAAATATCAAACATTTGGAAGTCAATTTTTTAGCTATATGGACGAAGCGCCCGATACGCTTTTGCAATTGGAAATAATGGCAGAAAAATATAATAGATCAGATATTCCTTTGTATGATAATACAAAAATAAACATATGGTATCTACCACTAATTAAAAATTTTTTGGTCAATAGTTTAACTTATAAGGGTAAATTAACAGCGATTCAGAATCAAAAAGCAGATAACGTCAATGAGGCACAAAATTACGCGCTTAAATTTCTAGATAAACCCATAAATGAAGAGGTCATAGAAAAAGTTCGAGAAATCATCGGGCGAAATGTGTTAGGAAGTTATAATGCAATAGGAAATTATAATAAAATTAGATCTACAGGAAATCAACATCCCACGGTAAAGAATCGATTAGACCCACCGATTAGTTCGAAGGTACCCACCTACTTATCTTCTTGGATACAAGAAGCGAACCGCTGGAACACATATGTTAATTTGCCGATGGGAGAAAAATACCTCTGGGTAGCACAATTATCTTCACGATTTCAATGGATACACCCATTTTGGAATGGAAATGGAAGAACCGGACATGTTTTCACCAATCTTCTTCTCAAAAAACTAAATTTACCAACTTTTGACGTTCCTTTTTCTGATACAACTATTTATAACAGAGCCATGAGAATAGCAATAAATGAACAAAAATATGAAGATTTAATACAAATATTTCAAGATTACACCAAACCTAAAGAGAAAAATTCAACCCTTTTTTCCCTTCCTCCCTACTTTGGCGCCACAATAGTTGTCCGCCAAGCCTTTGATCTTTTGCACCGGCTCCTGCCAAATTCCCAAACAGTTACCAATTTTTACAATGCCGCAGTTGGAATTGATGATTATATTCTTGGCAATAATACGGTTGAAGCAAGGAAATTCGCAGATTTTCTTGTCACAACAGCCTCAATAAGACCCGACCTTCAGGCGTTAAGGTCGGGTCTTACCAAATTAGCCACCAAAAATCCCGCTTCCGCGGGATTGGTACATCTAACAGATTTGCTAAACGATCGGATCGATACCCTTAAAAGGACTTTAACACAATTCTTTTCTTTTGTCAAGTTTACTAGAGGAGTGGACCCGTCGGGAGTTGAACCCGATAGATCTGGGGTATCAATCCGACCTAGCAAACCTGCCGGGCCCACTCAAAATCCATTATCTCAAATTATTCCCGCTGTAGTCAATGTCTGGAAAAGCTTTATAAAATGGGGAGATGAAAATATTGGGAAACCGCTTTATGGTTTATTGGTTCCCAAACCCCTTCAGCCTGCTTTTATAATTCCTGATACTCGGCGCGCGCCACCTGTTGAAAATACAGCTCAAAATTCTATAACAAGAAGTGTTGGAACTCCTCAATCAACCTTACCTTCTCCCCAAAATTCTCGACAAACTTCTTCCCAGATTACGCGTGATCTTTCTGAAAGTATTGCACCTAGCCAAAACCAGCCAACGGTGGTGGAAAGAATTACAAATGTTTTCCAAAGACTTAGATATTTCATTAACATAACTTACGTTCTACCATTTCAAACTGACACATATTTTAGAAGTTATGTTTATAATCTTCTTCTACACTTTCAATTTCAATTTTGGGACACACTTACGACTTTTTTTAACTTAATTTCAAACATAAATATCTTTGAGTCAAATCCAATTATATCGAACCCTGCTAATGTCAATCCTTTATTAGTTTTTACAGTAAAAGCTGTTTCGCTTCCTCTAATTGTATTCTTTGATATTGGTCGCGTTTATTTGAGTAATAATTATGACCACTCAATTAGTGAAGTTTATAAATTTACTACTATTATATTGAAGACTCTGAATGTGGCATATTCCAAAATTGTACTTTGGAATGCAATTGTATTAGCGCATCTTCCAATTCCAGATGTCATTTTTAACATAATGAATTTCCATGGTGAAAGTAATATTCCTTTTCTTGATTTTTTAATTACTGTGTCGCCAACCTATATTGTCGCGTTTTCAATAAGTTATATTTCTACCTACGGCTTACCTCAATTTGTTTATGAATTACATGATTCTCTTAAATCCTTCTTTGGCCTTAATAATTCCTTTGAACAGTTATTAACTGACGGTCGGGTGCAATTTAGTCGAGACGATATCGTGCCGGAAAAAATTACCGCCTTGGAAAAAGAAGTAGGTATCACATGGTATCAATCTATATCGAAAAAGCAACA
>CAYJSC010000005.1:0-9897 GCA_964372475.1 uncultured Gammaproteobacteria bacterium
CCATATGCATTTATTAGGTGGTAGGCAAATGAATTGGCCTCCAGGATGATAAAAATTGCCCTTAAAAATAAATCGTTACTCCATTATATTAAAGTATTTTTTTAACTTTATTTGTCAAATCGTTATATTTGATAAATAATTATTACAACAACCATTATTCCTAGAATAAGTAGATCCGGACTCCAGATTTGAGTAGTATTAGATACGAAAAAAGGGGAAACGGCAAAAATTCCCGCCAGGGCAAACGCGAAGACGTCATCTCCAAATTTCCTTCCCCACCAAAAAGCTAAAATTACCGCTGCTACTCCTGAAAGGGCAATAAAAGAAACAATCGCTGTTGGATTTCCTTGAAAAAAAATAAACGGAACAGCTAAGCTCCAATACCACCATGGTCCATAGAAAATGCCCATCTGACCACTGGTTGGCCCAAGAAGAGATATTTTGTATTGATATATTAAATCTCTCACGGCCAAAAGATCTCGTCCTACGTCGTAAGTGAAAGCGAAACTACCGTGCATTATTCCCCACAATCTTAAAATGACTGACAAAACAATAATTAGAATAAAGAGCAACCAGTTAATAGGTTTCATATTTCTTTTTTGCGGATAAGAAACCAAAAGGAAACAGCTGCTGATAAAACCAGTGGTATAATTGTCAGCCAAACCTTAAAAGTAGGAACTGGTTCGTTCCAATTTCCTAGTAATAGGAATGGACAGTAGCGAAGGAGTAAACCCAGTGAAAAACCAACCCCAATCATCCACAGTATTTTCCAGCCAGATAGAATCGCTAAGGGCCACAACCATACAAAATACCATGGTTGAATTTCAATTTGAGTAATCGTGTATAGAAAGGTGATTAACATCATAACTAAACTCAGTCGATAAACCATGATAGGTTTTGGGTTTAACCACTTTACAATTAACAGTACCGGAAAAATTGCAATACTTACATACTTGATTAAAACGGAAATGGTTAAGGCTGCAATCGACATAATTTTTGCTTCTTTGGAAAATAACCAGAGCGCCAATAACATAAAAAATATCATGGTTATATCGTTGTGAGCGCTTACTGAATTTTCAATCAGCATTAACGGGTTAAAGGCATAAAAAACTAGCGCTAAAAGAAAAATTTTTCTTCCCAGCAATAATTTTTCTAATAAAAAAATCGATAATATAAATGAGCCGATAATTAAGAATTTAAAACTCAAAAGCTGTAGGAGGAAAATATTAAACCCTACTAAAAAAAACGGTAGCGAAAGCCCAATCCACACCGGAGGGTAAATGCTGGCCCGATGGGTCCAGTGCATAAATGCCAACCAAGGATCACCGGGAAAATCAAGTGGCCGCAATTGCCATGGGTTTTGGTGATAGACAAGAATCGTTTTAGCATCAAACATATAATTAAAAAGGTCATAAGAAAAAGCAGGATAGGAAAATAAAAGAATAGACGACGTTAAAAGTATCAATATCCAAAATTCGCGCCGCGTCATGTCTCCCTTTTTGGCCAGAATTAAAAGTAGAAAGTATAAAATGTAAAGAGTTAAAAGAAGAAAAAGAAAAATAACCGTAGACAGCGGCCTTTGAAAATAACCAATAAATTGAAACGACTTTACTATTTGGTCGATCAGAGGAACTCTAGATAGAGTTAAATTCAAATCTACTTGAGTATAGGAATAAAAAAGGAGAAATATGGTTGTTAAAATCCAAAAAAAATAAATAATTTTTTTCATTGCAGAAATTATTTTGTCTTCGTTTTGTTTATTTTATAAAACCCTTGCCAGTCGTTTATTTTTAGCCTTATCATGTCCAAAAGCCCATTGATTGATTCACTGATGGGGTTAACCCGCCTTGTTTCCACGTAATGCCAAAAAACGGGAATTTCTTTTATCTTAAAACGGAGTTTCTGCGCCAAAAACAGGATTTCCACATCGAATCCCGCAGTTACCATCGGCCCTCTTAATGTTGTTCTCTGAACACCATAAAGCCTTAATCTTGTAAAAATCTCTTTTGCTGCGTGGTTGGAAAACAACTTAAATCCGCATTGTGTGTCCGAAATATTATTTAGTCCCAAAATAAGATATCTTAAAAAGATAAAGCCTCTGGCCATAAGTAATCTCAAAAATGGCGCACCTTCACGAATATTATTTCGCGAACCAATTACTACAGCAAAACCTTTTTTTAGATGAGGAAGTAATTTATTAATTTCCTCGATTGGTGTCGCTTGGTCCATGTCGGTAAATAAAACCGCTTCACCGCTGGCGTTTTGAACTCCGGTAATCACGGCTTGAGCCTTACCCTGATGATTATTTTTCAACAGTTTAAAACCACTATGCGTTTCGAGGAATTTTTCAATATGAAACGTACTCTTGTCAGTCGATCCGTCGTCAACGATAATTACTTCCCAGCTATAAGGCTGCTTGGTCAAAAAGTCGTTGACACGAAACAAAACACCCTTTTGCAAATTAATTTCTTCGTTATAACAAGGAGCGATTACTGAAAGAAATTTCATGCTGGATTTTTATAATGAATTAATTTATAAACCGTTAAAACGGAAACTTGCCACTTATCAACAATCTCGGCCCTACCGAAACCGGCTACATCCCAAAGAGAGTTGCCTAGCGGTTGACAATTATTAACTTCGCAGATAATTAAAAGCTGGTCGGTTACTGTTTTTCTTTCAGGATCGTTGTAGGGATTTTCAATAACGACGGCTTTGTTCCCTAGCGTTTCAAAAAAATATCTATAAGCATGGTCAGAATTATTATCAGTAATCAAGGCGAAATTAAATTTTTTTCCGGCAGCTTTTTCTAAAATAAAACGAGAAACGTCGTCCGTTTGTTTAAGTTGTCTATTGGGCTCGTAAACAAAGGGTCTTGCTTGCCAATTTATGAATACTAGGTAGGTTAATAGGGAAAGACCAATAAGTTTTATAATTTTGTTTCTTTTTAAAACCCAAAAGAATCCATTTCCGAGCAAAAGAAATGGCAGGGGAAAGAAAATACCAAAATAGTAATCATAGATTGGCTTTTTATAAAGCCCAAAAAGTATTAAAGGGACTATAAGCCAAAGGATCGTAATTTTAAGCTTCTTCCAAGCAGCCTCTTTGTAAGTAAAGTACAATCCGTACCCCGCTATAATTATTGTTACCAAAGTTAATAGTTTATCGTTATTAACTACCAAGCGCATAAACAAACGAATACCAACGTCGGAAATCGTATTTACAAAATGAAAAAGGTTAAACCCGGTATCGTTTGACGCAAAAACGAAACGCAAAATCATCTGGGTGTTAGTAAAATTATGTCGAAACTCAAAGATAAAAAAGGGTGAATACAAAAGAATAAAGCCGAAGAAAAATAGGCCGAATTCTCTTAAACTAATTTTTTTAGCCAGACTGAAAAGGTGAACCAAGCCTAGTAACCCCAAAAAAAGAAAAAGGTAATGAAGCTGCAAGCCAATCCCCATGATGGCACCTAGTATTAATATTTCCTTTCTCTTAGATAAACTGTCAAGACGGCATAAAAAGAGAACGAACAAACAGGCAAAAAAGGGTACCAGATTCGGATTCCAGGAAGAATGAGAATAATTTATGACTACAGGCGATACCGCATACAATAAAGAAGCCATAATGCCTGTTTCGGTATTAAATAATTTTTTTCCTAAGAGATATACAAGAATAATTGTAGCCGTTCCAAACAATCCCACCATTACTGCCGGACCCACCGGGTTTAGATTAAATAGCCATAAAAACGGAATCATAAAATAATAGTAGATTGGTCCCAAGAAAAATCCCCCTACCGACGCGGTTGGTCCAAGAAGGGTAAATTTATGGTCAACGAGCATACGCTTAACCACCAGCACATCTCTGCCTTCGTCTCCGAGAAAAGTCATATAGTCAGCTATCCTCCATAAGCGAAGATACCCACCCAATACAACTATCAAAAAGAGTAGTACCCACCAGAGATGGGAGTGAATTAAGGTTATGAAGAAACTGACAGTTGTTTTTTTGACCATACAACTTTACTGTACATTAGATAATTCCAAAATAGCGCAATGCCTATTCCCAATATATAGAAAATTCGATAGGTTCTAAAGCCAAATATTGACGTTCCAATCAATATTGTTATGCTTTGAATTACTAAAGCACCAAAAGAGGTCAGATTAAATTGAAAAAATTTTGGGATTAAATTTTTAGTATCTACCTTGCGGTGTTTAAATGTCCAAAAATTATTCAAAAGGAAATTGGAAACTATCGCGCCTTCCGCTCCAAAGGCAGCCGAAAGCGCTGGATGCAAACCCAAATAGACGAATAATTCTAGCCCAAAAGTATTAATAGCAAAACCAATAGTTCCGACACAGGCAAATTTAAAAACCGTTTTGGAATCTTTAAGTCTAGCCTTGATACAAAATAAGAGAAGATCTTTGATGTAGTTAAAAATTTGCATCTTTGATAGGCCTCTGGTTCTATCGACAAAAACAATAGGTATTTCTTTAATCTTGGCTCCGGCCTTGAATACCCCATATAAAAACGCCGGCTGAAAAACAAAACTGTTTCCTCGCCAAGGAATTTCTTCGAGATTAACTTTAAAAAATAAATCTTTCGTAAAAGCCCGGTAAGATGTGGTGAATTCCCGAACTTTATAGGCTCCTAAAAGCACCCGTGATACCCAATTAGCAGACCAGGAAAAAAAACGTCGATACCATTCTAAATCGTTTTTTCCTCCTTTAATGAATCTCGAACCTTGTACAAAATTGTAACCCCTATCAATCTCTGTTAAAAAATTTGCTATTTCTTTAGGGTCATGCTGTAAATCCGCATCCATCTGTATAACAACATCGGCCACCATTTTGGTAAAAGCAAACTGATACCCCTTCACGAGTCCCACCCCAATGCCTCGCTCTTTGACATTCAACAGTTCTAATTGGCAATTCGTCTTTTTTAATCTTATTACTTCTTCGCCTGTACCATCAGGTGAGCTACTATCTGATACCAAAACAAATAATTCCCAGTCCACAGTTTTTCGCTGTTGCGCTAGAATCAAGGTAATAACATCTTCGATATTTTCTTTCTCATTGTATGTCGGGAGAACAACTACGGCTTTTTTCATCGTGTCTTTTTAAAAAAATCTATGGTTTTTTCTAGTCCGTCTTTTAAGGAAACTTTCGGATTATAGCTAAGCACTTCTCTTGCCTTGGTCAAATCAGGACGGCGTCTCGTAGGGTCATCTGTCGGCAAAGGCAAAAAATTTCTGGAAAGCTTAATACTTAGCAGTTTTTCAATTATATCAACTAGTTCCAAAATGCTAAATTCCCCATCGTTACCTAAATTAAAAACTTCACCCTCGGTTTTTTCTTTCGTCATGGTTTTTACCAACCCATCAATTAGATCACTAACATAACAGAAACTTCTCGTCTGCTGTCCGGTTCCATAAACCGTAACAGGTTTATTTTTAAGGGCCGAGACAATAAAATTAGAAACCACTCTACCGTCTTGAGCGTCCATGCGTGGGCCGTAGGTATTGAAGATACGAACAATTCTCGCATCGGTACCGTATTTTCGGAAATACGAAAAAGTCATCGCCTCGCCAAATCTTTTGCCTTCGTCATAACAAGAGCGTGGCCCATTGGGATTGACATTGCCAAAATAGGTTTCCTTTTGGGGATGCTCTAGTGGTTCACCATAAATTTCAGAACTGGAAGCGTATAAAAATTTCGCCTTCTGAAATTTCGCTAGTTCTAAAAGATGGTAAGTGCCCTGCGAGTTTACCAGAAGGGTTTCTATCGGATATTGCCTATAGCTTTTTGGGCTATTTTTGTTAGGACTAGCTGGGCTGGCTAAGTGATAAATCTCATCGATAGTTTTTAATTTGGTGGTTTTTTTAACGAAGGCTTCACTATTAATATCATCTTGCCAAAAAGTAAAATTTTTATGGGAAAGAAGATGTTTGATATTTACTTTTCTGCCGCTAAGTAAATTGTCAACGCACAAAACCCGATGGCTATCTTTTAGCAATCGCTCGCATAGCCAAGAACCCAAAAATCCTGCTCCTCCGGCGACAAGTATAAACATAAAGTCTAAACTCGCTTATTCTCTTTTTCCCGTTTTATGTCATCCTCCACCATCGTCTTTACTAAATCGTTAAAGCTAACCTTTGGGGTCCAACCAAGTACTTTTTTGGCTTTGGAAGCGTCTCCAATTAAAAAGTCAACCTCCGCGGGTCGAAGCAATTTTTTGTCGATCTTCACGTATTTTTCCCAATTGGCAATTTTAGCGTATTTAAAAGCTAATTCCACAAATTCTTTTACGGAATGATTTTCGCCGGTGGCAATAACATAATCGTCGGCGAAGGCATTTTGTAGCATTAACCACATCGCTTCAACGTAGTCTCCTGCAAAACCCCAGTCACGTTTACTATGTAAATTTCCCAGGCTCATTTCCTTTTGTAAACCCAGAGCAATGCGCGCCACGGCATGGGTAATTTTTCTGGTAACAAATTCTAACCCTCTTCTTGGTGATTCGTGGTTAAAAAGAATTCCAGAACAGGCAAAGAGATTGTAGCTTTCGCGATAGTTTACGGTAATGTAATGTCCGTAGGCTTTGGCCACACCATAAGGGCTTCGGGGATAAAATCTGGTTTTCTCTGTTTGTGGAAATTCGACAACCTTACCAAACATTTCAGAGCTTGAAGCTTGGTAAAATTTTATTTTGGGGTTAACCATGCGTATTGCCTCAAGCATCCGCACCACTCCTAAAGCCGTGATTTCTCCTGTCAAAACCGGCTGGTTCCATGACGTTCCCACAAAAGATTGGGCTGCCAAATTATAAACCTCCTCAGGTTCCACGTCTACGAGCGCGTTAGAAAGCGAATTCTGATCTAACAAGTCACCCTGAACTAGGGTTATTTTGTCTTGGATATGTTTTATTCTCTCGTTATTTACGGTGCTGGTTCGACGGGTAAGCCCATAGACCAGATAACCTTTACCTAAAAGAAATTCCGCCAGATATGAACCATCTTGGCCGGTTATTCCTGTTATTAAAGCTTTTTTCATGCTAACTCCCTTCTACTTATTATCATTAATTAATAGAGAATAAGTTTACCTACCAGTTCCAAAGTAGGTGAAACCTAAACTCTTCATTTTTTCTGGTTCATAAATATTCCGACCGTCAAAAATTACTGGTTTTTTTAGAAGTTTCTTAATTTTTTCCAAATCCAACTGCTTAAACTCATTCCACTCTGTTAAAATCAATAACGCTTGGGCCGCTTCTGCGGCTTCATAGGGGGTACTTACATAAGAAATTGTCGGCAGTGGTCTTTGCGCATTATCTTTGGCTTTAGGATCATAAGCAAAAATTTTTGCTCCTTTGTTTATCAGAGAATTAATAATAGGAATGGAAGGCGCGTCTCGCATATCGTCAGTGTTTGGTTTGAAAGCAAGACCTAAAACACCTATCTTCATATCTTTTAACTTATTACTAAAAAATTTATCAACTTTGTTTACAAAATTTAAGTGCGCCAGTCTATTGGTTTCTTCTACAGCCGAGAAAAGCACATCACTTGTTTTATACTGCCTAGCCATCGCCACGAGGGCTTTGACATCTTTGGGAAAACAGCTTCCACCGTAGCCGATTCCGGCGGCGAGAAATTGCCTACCAATACGCTGATCAAGTCCAATAGCTTCCATCACCTGCTCGACGTCAGCTCCAGCTGCTTCGCAAAACATCGCCATGGCGTTAGCAAAAGATATTTTAGTAGCTAACATGGTGTTAGCAGCATACTTAATGACTTCCGCGGTTTCAATGGTGGTAGTTACAAAATGTCCATTGATGGGTTTATGTAGTTCCAAAAGCATATCGCGAGCCTTTTTACTATCGAATCCTATGACTATTCTATCTGGATTTAGAGTGTCGTATAAAGCCGTGCCTTCCCTCAAAAATTCTGGACAGGAAGCGATTTCAAATGAGGCCTTTTTGGGCTTGAATTTATTTAGGATCTTGGCAATTTTGCGATTTGTCCCAACCGGCACTGTGCTTTTGCAAGTAATAATGGAAAAATCTTTTAAGCTTTTGGCAATTTTTTCTGCCGCTTCAAAAACCGATGATAAATCTGCCTCGCCAGAAGCAGATGATGGCGTCCCGACAGAAATAAAGATAATGTCGACTTCTGAAACTGCTTCTTCATAATTTAGGGTAAAAGAAAGCCGCCTAGCTTGTAAGTTTCTTTTTACCACCTCTTCCAGTCCTGGTTCAAAAAAGGGCAATATTCCCTTTTTGAGATTCGCTATCTTTTCCGGAGTTCTTCCCACGCAAAAAACAGTATTGCCTAAATCGGCAAAAACCGCTGCTGTTACTAAACCAACATAACCATGTCCTATGACTGCTAATTTCATTTAAAGTCCTTTTTAATTACTAACTAATTTTCGCCACCACCATTTATTTTCTTTATACCAGTTTACCGTCTTTTCTAGCCAATGGTCAAAATCAAATCTCGGTACCCAACCTAACTCTGTTTTTATTTTCGTCCAATCCATACTATATCGCCTATCATGCCCTGGTCTGTCGGTAACGAAAGAAATTTTTGTTTCATCTTCACCAACAATAGCTATTATTTTTTTGACCACATCTAAGTTATTGATATCCTTGGTTAATCCGCCTACGCAATAAGTCTCGTCGACCTTCTCCTTTTCTAAAATCAACTCGATTGCTCGGCAATGATCTTCAACAAACAACCAATCTCTTACCTGTAGGCCGTCTCCATAAACCGGAACTTTCTTACCCATCAATAAATTAGTAATAGCAAGCGGAATAAGTTTCTCAGGATATTGAAAGGGCCCAAAATTATTTGAGCAGTTAGTAATCGTTATTTTCAAACCGTAAGTATGGCCATAGGCTCTAACTAAATGATCTGATCCTGCCTTACTTGCCGCATATGGGCTTTTGGGATTATAATTTGTTCGTTCACTAAATTTACTCTTTGTATTTAATTCTAGCGCTCCGAAAACTTCATCCGTTGATACGTGATGGAACCGCTTCACTTTATTTTTTACCGCGGCGTCCAGTAGCACTTCTGTTCCTAATACGTTGGTTTTGACAAAAACACTGGGTTCTACGATCGAGCGGTCGACATGGCTTTCGGCGGCAAAGTGAACTACCACGTCAATTCCAACCATGATCTCACTTACTTTTTTAGGGTCACAGATGTCGCTTTTTACAAAAAGATAGTTAGGATTATTTTCTATTGATCTTAAATTATCAAGATTTCCCGCGTAAGTCAGCTTATCAAGATTAATAATCTTATCGGAAGGGTGGTTTTTAAGCCAATAAATAATAAAATTAGAACCAATAAAGCCTGCCCCGCCTGTTACCAATATTTTCATCTCATCCCCTTTTTTTTAGCCCAGTATTCATTGGTTACAAATAGACTTTGAAACGTTCCTGCATCAGACCAAAAGCCATCAAGCATTTTCCAGCGCATTTGACCTTTTTTAATATAAACGTTGTTTACATCAGTAATCTCTAATTCATTTCGCCACGAAGGTTTGCACATTTTTATATAATCGAAAACATGATGGTCATATAAATAAAGGCCTGTGACCGCTAGATTACTTTTGGAGGTTTTGGGTTTTTCCTCGATTTTAATAATTTTGGATTTATCTTTTTCGTCAAAAACCGCAATGCCAAAACGACTTGGGTCATCTACTTTCTTAAGAAATATCGTCGCGCCTGATTTAAACTCTTTTAT
This sequence comes from uncultured Gammaproteobacteria bacterium, assembly GCA_964372475.1. Classification (GTDB taxonomy): domain Bacteria; phylum Patescibacteriota; class Microgenomatia; order JACPZF01; family JACPZF01; genus JACPZF01. The sequence goes on from CAYJSC010000005.1 coordinate 9,737, forward strand.
TGCTCCGGCAATATTGTCATCGGTGGGATTATCTCCTAGCATCACAGCAACATTATCACCATCCGCAAAATCTTGACACAAAGAAAGAGCCTGGGCAATTCCTCCTTCTTTTTCCTGATAAGCATACTCCGGAGGGGTCATGCCCAATTCCTGGCCATTTT
>CAYJSC010000005.1:9907-12325 GCA_964372475.1 uncultured Gammaproteobacteria bacterium
GAATAAGCACCAGAAACAGCACGCCTATGCCAACCAGCATGAGGCCCACCAACAACAATGATAATGTCGGTTATCCCGGCCTTGACCAGTGTGTTGATAGGATAAAACACCATTGGTTGATCATAAACAGGAAGAAGATGTTTATTCGTAGCGTACGTCAAGGGATAGAGTCTAGTACCCAAACCTCCTGCTAAAACAACGCCTTTCATAGATTAAATTGCTCTTTGGATAATGGAATATAAAATCAGAAAAGATAAGGCTGAAAACAAGAGGTATTCTATCACAATTTTAGGATGGATGTCATCTTTTAAGAAATGGTGGACGATTCCCCATAAAAAGTAAGAAAAGCTGATAAAAAAAGAAATTTGCAACTGAAGCGATCGATCATGGCCAACTAGCAGAAAACTACCAAATCCCATAATAAGGATTATTAATAAAAAGGCATAGTGTAGTAGATCTTTTTTGATGGTTTTTACCATAGTTTAAATAAGTGATCCTCGCTCGGTAATATAAAGCGCGGCAAGGAGAAATAGGAAAAATAACATATGGGCAATATTATTTCCCGATATGCGATAAATTTTTTTCCTAAAAACTAGCGCAGCATCGATATACAACAAAATAATTAGAAATGCACCTAAAGCTAGTGCCGCTTGTTTAGTCAGGCTAAAAATATTAAAAACCGGTTTAGAAATAATCGCTCCCTGAACGTTTTTTACTGATTCTTTCACCGACTGATCAATGTTAGCAGATAATTCTTCAACCCCGGATGAACTTACCGCCGAAATTTGGGGCGGGTTTTGCGTCTGAGTGCCAAAAAACTGTACCACTAGGGTCGTTGGTTCTCCATTCAAATTACCGTTAACCACGGCTAGGCCCATATCGCTAAACTTGGAATCAAGAATATTTTTTTTGTGTGTCGCTGATTTCATCCACGCGGCCACCACTTGATTCGAAAGCGCAAAATCACGAGCCAGATTTTCACCGGCATATTTATATTGGTAACCGGCCTGATCAATAAAAAACCATGGTGTTTTTCCGTCTGGCGCAAGGTGTGCCCAGTAACCTTTGGTAAACATATCGTTTGCCTTCTCTCTCGCCGCTTTGTTTAATAAATTATTTATTTTAAAAGGAGTCAGACCATTTTCGATACGCTCTTTGTTAACGCCTTCTTCTAGGTCCTGAATATTGATATTGGTTGCCAAACCAAGAATCTGGGGATTCGTAAACATCACCAAAGAAAACATGATCTGACTGGCAATGAAAAGAAAAATATAGATAAGAAGTGACGAATGGTGTAAAAGTCTGGCCCTATGATTATTCGTCGGATGCGGCAAAAACAGATGCTGGAGCAGTTTAAGCATAGATTGTAAATCTATTATGAAGAGTTGGTTGCGAGCAAGTCAAGGAAGGCGGCTAGAACTTAAAAAACCAAATCAAGACAATAATCATAAAAGCAAAGACTACGACTAAAATTTTCAAGATGACAGATAGATTATCTGGCCGGTTTAGCGTTTTATCCTTTGTATCGTTGGCCGTTTCCGTCGCTATTGTTTCGGTCAAAGTTCCCGAAAGCGTACTCGTGCCTAAAACCTGAGATAGTAAGTTTGGGGTTGTGTGAGAAATTTCCGCTTCGGGAAAAAACGGGGTTGGCGTGGGAGTTAAGGTCAAATAAGTAATATAATTGAAAGTATTATAAAAGTTTTGACTGGGAATTGGAGTTGGCGTTGGGGTTTGTATTTCTGTGGGCGTCAATGTTGCCGTCGGAGTAGGCGTTGATGTTGGGATTGGCGTAGTTGTAGGCGTCGGTGTCGGAGTTAGCGTTGGTGTAAAAGTTGGGGTTAGAGTAGGTGTTAGCGTCGGTGACGCAATCATAGCTAAATTGTTATCGTAATTGATACCTTTAAATATTAATTCGCTGATATTTCCCCCTAGATCACTGGCGCTAATTTTAAGATCAAAAACTCCGTTGTATGGAGGCGCCCATCCCGCCAGGTTCCACTCAAACGGTTCCAGAAAGGAGTTGTTATTAATCACATCAATATTTACCCAATCGTTATGAGAAGATTCTTTATAATCTAACTTGACATCTATTGCGATAGCGTCTTCGGATGAAGAGAAATCAGAAGCGATACCAGAAATTTTAATGGCGGAATTGTAATTAACATTATTCTCATCAGGATTGGTAAGGAGTACGTAAGGACCGATTCTATCCTCTGCTTTAATAGACATTAAATTATTCCAATTACCGCCTAGATCTTTTACGCCATGGTCTCTAAGGGTAATTTCAGGCGTGGCGCCCGTGTCAAAATAGACGCCTTCCCAAACCTGAAGAACCACCGTGCCGTTTGTTTCTTCGGGCTGGTTTGGACCCAACAGATAGGAAGATACAGTAAAATCCGCATTCGTAACCGTAGTCCC
>CAYJSC010000006.1:0-10125 GCA_964372475.1 uncultured Gammaproteobacteria bacterium
GTGGATGGTAAGTATATTGAAAGTAGAGGATTGAAAGTAGACGGTAGAGAAGTATTAGAAAAATACGGGGTAACCAAACCATTTTTTATTTACACCGGGAGTGCGTATCCGCATAAGAATTTAAGCCGACTCTTAGACGCTGTAAAAAAAGTAAGCCGTAACAAAATTCAACTAGCGATTGTCTCTACTAGAGACGTGTTTTGGGAGAAACTGGAAGGAGAAGTAAGAGAAAAAGATCTAAGAAACGAAGTAAAACTTTTGGGTTTTGTGCCTGATGCCGATTTGAAGGTTTTATATCAAGAAGCACTAGCTTTTGTTTTTCCCTCACTAAGCGAAGGTTTCGGCTTGCCCGGGTTGGAAGCCATGGCCAGCGGTTGTCCGGTGGTAAGTTCGAATGCGGGTAGTTTGCCAGAAGTGTACGCCGATGCGGCGGTGTACTTTGATCCCTCGAGCGTTGACGATATAACGAAGAATTTGCAATTAATAATGAATAATGAACAATTAAGAAACGACTTAAGAAAAAAAGGTTTGGAGCAAGCAAAAAAGTATTCCTGGAAAAAAATGGCGCGAGAGACGCTAATTGTATATGAACAATGTCTGAAAGAGAAAAACAAATAGTTTTTTTGTTTATCGCAAACTGACGCTCGAGCGAAAATTTGCGGGGGGTAAAAAAAAACAAAAAAATATCTGCCATCAGCTTAATGCCGATAGGGACTGACGTTCCGCAGATACTAAAACTAGATTAACATAGAATTAATATATAATCAATAAACATATGGAATTTGGAGAAGGAAAAAGAGGTTTAATTCGAAAAATCAGAAAACAGCCAATAGACCCGATGTTATCAAAACAAGAAAAAGAGATGATTAAAAGACACCGGGAAGCTGTGATCGAAAATATCAAAAACCCTCCGCGCGGAGGAGGTAGAAGGGGTAGAATTAAACATTAAGCTTTAAACAATTAGATTCGGCGGAGAAAGTTGACAAAACAGCCTTGGTATTGTATTAATTTGCCACCTAATTAATATTTTTATTATATTATGGCTCCAATTATTGGTGGTCCCGAAGGCGAAATTGACTTTTCTGGCGCTGTTAAAGCATACCAAGCAGGCGTCGAAAATCAATTTACTCTTATCGAAGTTTCAGGAGAAGTACCTCCTAAACTAACGGGTGCTCATTTAAAAAAAGGAGCCGAGGCAGGCATAACGTATTTAAAAAGTTCTGGAAGCGGACCAGTGAATGATTTAAAGACAGGTGACCAATATGATGTTAACCCAGATAAAATAATTCTTGATGACGCCGGAATCCCCAAAATTAATCATCGGAACTGAGCAAATGACACTTGCCGTAATTGACAAAAGTTTAATAGACAGTCTTAATCATGCTAATTTTATTCAAACGCAAAGACTTTTTGAGCATGGATATGCAGACTATATGAGATCGCGCGGTGTTGGTACTGTCTTGCTATTATTTAATTAAAGCAATATACTCAATTCACTTAAATTATGGATAACTTTAAACAAAATTATCGACCTGGTGGGAGAAGTGGAGGCGATAGATTCGGAAGAAGAGATACAATGAAACCAATGATGCACGATGCAATTTGTGCAGAATGTGGCAATAGCTGCCAAGTTCCGTTTCGGCCAAGCGGCGACAGGCCAATTTACTGCAGTAAGTGTTTTGAAAGTAAGAGAAGCGGAGATGATGATTCAAGGCGATCAGATCGCAGAAACTTTGAAAGACCAAATTTTGAAGAAAGGCGAATGCAATCAACAATTTCTTGTGATTGCGGGAAAGCAAGCGCCCATCATAATAAACAATTAATAGAACTGCTAACCAATATTAATGCCAAATTGGACGTAATTATTAATGCATTAAATCCTAAAGTTACAAAACCTACAACCCCAAAGAAAGAAGCGGCCAAAAAAAAGGTACTGGCATAATATAGGGTAAGAATATTATATAATCCTCTCATGGCATACAATCCCAACGCGGTTTTTATTTCTCCCTCATCTATTAATGCTTTTAAATCCTGCCCCAGGGCTTATTATTTCCAGTATGTTTATAAAAATCCCAAAACCGGTTTAAAGGTCCAACTGATTAACCCTAAACTGGCCCTTGGCGCGGTGATGCATGATGTTTTAGCCCAATTTTTGCATAACACAGCGGTTTCTAAGGAAAAAGAACAGCTGTTTTCCATTCTTACCAGATATTGGGGGGAAATCGCCGGAGAAAAAGGCGGTTTTTCATCTTTGGAAGAAGAAAATCAGTATAAAAATAGAGCCCTCAAAATGCTCGAGAATTTTTGGGCTAACCCCCATTTTAAGTCAGTTTCTCCCATTCCCATGCCCGATTTTCCGAAACTCGATTTAGGAGAAGACTTAATTCTGACCGGAAAGCTGGATTGGATTGAAAAAGAGGATGAGGGTATGTATCACATCATTGATTTTAAGACCGGAGAAAAAGAAGAAAAAAGCGATTCCATTCAGCTTTCAACCTATGCTATTTTGGCAGGCAGTTTTTTAACCAATCCGAAAATTAGAGCCAGCTATTGGTATTTGGACAAAGACCCAGATTTTCGGCCTTTTGATCTTCCCGAAGCTAAGGAGACGCTAGAAAAACTAAAACAAATGGGGTTAATCATGAAAAATTCGCGGTTAACAAATTCCTTTCGCTGTATTTCGGGGCGCGAATCCTGTTGGGCTTGCCGCGACTTTGTCGCTGTTGTCGAAGAAAAAAAAGGCAAGATGGTAGCGGTTGATTACAGCCGTAAACAGGAAATCTATATTGTGGCCGCCGAAGATAAAAGTACAGAATCTAAAGACAGCGCCACCAGTGATCTTCCGTTTTAATGACAAAAATATGAAAGTGGCTTTGGTTTATGATCGGGTTAATAAGATAGGAGGCGCGGAAAGAGTGCTTTTGGCCTTGCACGAAATTTGGCCCAACGCGCCTGTTTATACGGCGGTTTATGACGAAGAAAAAGCATCGTGGGCGAAAGTTTTTCCCGAAGTTATCCCGTCTTTTTTACAAAAAATTCCCTTTGCCAAATCCCATCACGAATTATTTGCCTGGCTGACGGAACTGGCTTTCGAAACTTTTAATTTTAGCCAGTTTGACGTCGTTATTTCCGTCACTAGCGCGGAAGCCAAGGCTATCATTACCAAGCCGCATACTTTGCATATTTGCTACTGCCTGACACCGACAAGGTATCTTTGGAGTAGTTATTCTGACTATCAAAACAATCCGGGGTTTGGGATTTTAAACCCGCTGGTTAAAACTTTAATGCCGTGGTTTGTTACTAAACTTAGAGCCTTCGATCAAATAGCGAGCCACCGGCCGGATTTTTACTTGGCCATAAGTAACACCGTGAAGGAAAGGATTAAGAAATACTACAAAAGAGCGAGTGAGGTGATATATCCGGGGGTTGATATAGATAAATTCAAAATGCAAAAGTCAAAAGTCAAAAAAACAAGTCAAAATTCAAAAAATAATAATTACTTTTTGGTTGTATCGCGGCTAGTGCCGTATAAGAGGATAGATTTAGCAATTAGCGCTTTTAACGAGCTGGGATGGAAGTTAAAAATCGCGGGAGTCGGAGTAGAGATGAATAATTTAAAACGGCTAGCCAAACCCAATATTGAATTCCTAGGCGAATTGACAGAAGAGAAACTGGTAGGCTATTATCAAGATTGTCGCGCTTTGATCTGCCCGCAGGAAGAAGACTTTGGTCTAGCCAGCATCGAGGCGCAAGCCCTCGGAAAGCCGGTGATCACCTTTGCCAAAGGCGGCGTTGCGGAAACGGTAAGGCCCAACCAAACCGGAATTTTATTTAAAGAACAAAATCTATTATTGCTGTTGGAGGCGCTAAAAAAATTTACCAGGATGAAATTCTCTAGTGAGGAATGCCGGAAAAACGCCTTAATTTATAGTCAAGAGCGTTTTGAGAAAGATTTTAAACAAAAGGTTATAAGCTTATGGAATCAATACCAAAACATCACTATGGCGTAATTCTGGCCGGCGGCGGCGGTACCAGACTTTGGCCCAAATCAAGAAACGCCCTGCCGAAGCAATTTTTGAAAATTGGCTCAACCAAGACGCTTTTGCAGGAAACCTACGAGAGGCTAACAGCTAACGTTCCTTTGGAAAATATTTTAGTGGTAACGAGTAAGGACTATGTCGCGGAGATTAAAAAAGAACTGCCCAAATTTTCGCCCCACAATATTTTAGTAGAACCCTCTCCTAAAAATACGGCTCCCGCTATCGCACTGGCGGTGTGGGAGATTAATAAACGCGATCCCGATGCCGTTGTTGGCAGTTTTGCTTCCGACCATCTCGTTTACAATAAAAGTGAATTTGTTAAGGTTTTAGCCATAGCTTATAAAGCTGCCGCGTTATCCTCGGATTTAGTGACCGTGGGAATTCTTCCGTACAAAGCAGACGATAGCTTGGGTTATATTCATGCCGGAAGTGAATTTGAGATCGAAAATAAATCAGTTTTTAAAGTAAAGCGATTTACGGAAAAACCAGACATGACTTTAGCCAAAGCCTTTTTAGCTAGCGGTGATTATTTTTGGAACGCGAGCTATTTTCTTGGTAAAGTTTCGACCTTTTTGGACTCCTATCGCAAATTTATGCCGGGGTTAGAGCAAGTTATTGATGGTATGCTCAAAAAAAACGAAAAGGAAGCCAGCAAGCTTTGGTCGACATTGAAAAACATAGCAATAGACTACGCCATTATGGAGAAAGCCAAAAATTTGGTTATGGTGCCGGCTGATTTTGGCTGGAGTGACGTTGGTAATTGGGCCGTGTTAATGGAAGTTTTCCCCAAAACCGCAGATGGCAACGTGCTTTTGGGTGATGATAGTAACAAGCATTTTTTATTAGATAGCAAAAACTGCTTGGTTTATGGCGACGGCAGTTTGATTACGACCATTGGCGTTTCCGATTTGATTATTGTCCAAACCCACGACGCCATTTTGATTTGTCATAAAGATCAAGCGCAAAAAGTGAAGAATTTAGTGGAAACTTTAAAAAAGGAAGGAAAAGAAGATTGTCTCTAAAATTTTTATGACAACTTTAACCAAATATGAGAAAACGAAAAAAACGATCGATATTTTTGGTGCGCTTGTCTTATTAATATTCTTCTTTCCTCTTGGTCTTCTCATTGCCTTTTTAATCAAACTCGATTCTGATGGACCCGTTTTTGCCGATACGCCAGAAAGGGTTGGGAAAAATGGGAAATTGTTTAAAATGTATAAATTCCGCTCCATGGTCGAAAGCGCCCATGAACTTTTGCGAACCAACCCTAAGTATAAAAAGCTTTTTGTGAGATATAAAAGAAACAGTTATAAGTTGCCCAGAGATCCACGGATTACTAAGATTGGCGGATTTATTCGGCGCCATTCGCTTGATGAAATCCCGCAGCTTTTAAATGTTTTACGCGGCGAAATGAGCTTAGTTGGTCCAAGGGCATATTATCCTGATGAACTTAGAGAGCAACAAAAAAAATATCCCCACACTCAGACGCTAGTAAAAGTTGTACTTTCGATTAGACCTGGCATAACCGGTGTTTGGCAGGTATCGGGAAGAAGCGAAGTCAATTTTGACAAAAGAATTGCCATGGATGCCCAGTATGTTAAAAATAAATCTTTGTTTTATGATATTATCATAATGTTGAAGACTCCTTTTGCCATGATTTCCGGAAGAGGAGCGATGTAATTTCAATTAATAATTTACAATTTAAGTTATGCCAAACGAAATACCAAATCTAAGCGAGAATCCGACAGAAAAAGAAGTAGTGACAAACGTTTCTGCAGATAATAAAGCGAAAACTAGCCATACCAAAAAAAAGTTTGCTTTCCTAGGAGGTTTTGGTGTTTTTCTATTACTTTTAATACTCATCGCTGTTTTTGCGATTTTCATTCCCGCGCAAGCCGTGTTTCTTTCGATAAACGATGTTAAAAAAGTCGGTAAAGAAGCCTACGAAGCGGCTAAACAGCAAAATATTGCTTTGGCCGAAGAAAAATTCAAAGTCACCAGAAACAAACTGCAAGATACGCAAAATCGATTAAAAATACTATCGTGGACGGGTTTTATTCCCGGCCTGGGAGCTTATTATAAAGACGCCGACCACCTGATTAAAAGCGGATTCTATGGTCTAGACATGATTGATATCGTTATTGAATCAATCAAGCCCTATGCCGATTTATTGGGTCTTAAAGGGCAGGGCAGTTTTGTCGGCGGTTCCGCCGAGGATCGCATTAATAAAGCCGTAGAAACCCTCGATAAGGTTACACCAAACTTAGGCAAGTTAGCCGAGAAAATGAAGTTGCTGCGAGGAGAAATCGATCAAGTCGATCCTAAGCACTATCCCGAGAAGATCAAGGGCACCGCGGTTATTAAATCCCAGCTTACGCAACTTATAGACTTGGTGGATCAGGGCGATAAGGCTCTAAGCGATGCGCGGCCCTTTTTGGAAGTTCTACCAGCTCTTCTTGGTCAACCGAACGAGCAAAAATACCTCGTGCTTTTCCAAAACGATAAAGAACTGCGATCAACCGGTGGATTTATCACGGCCTACGCCATTTTACGTCTGGAAAAAGGAAAAATAAACGTTGAGTCATCTGATGATATTTATAAACTCGACGACCAAAAAACCAAAAGAGTTTCCGCGCCGACCCCGATTCTTAAGTATTTGCCTTTAGTTCCCATTTGGAATTTAAGAGATGTTAACATCTCCCCCGATTTCTATGTCTCGATGGTTAATTTCGAAGACCTTTATAACTCGATTCCGGGGCGCGCGAAGATTTCGGGCATTATCGCCATTGATACCCAGTTTCTAGTGAAAGTGATGGAGGTTTTAGTTCCGATTCCGGTTTATGGAACGGAATTTACGACCAAAATTGTTCCAGAATGTAATTGTCCGCAGGTGATTTTTGAGTTGGAATCATATGCCGATAAGCCGGTCAATTACGCCAGGGGATCACGGAAAGATATTATCGGGGCTTTAATGAATTCCATTATGAATAAAGCGCTTTCTTCTTCACCCAAACTTTATTGGGGTCCGCTTTTTCAAGCCGGGCTCACCGCGCTTAACGAGAAACACGTTTTAGTTTACTTAAAAGACGAAAAAGCGCAAAAAGCCATTGAAGCCTTAAATATAGGAGGAAGATTAAGAGAGTATGACAGCGACTACTTCCATCTAAATGACACGAACTTTGCCGGAGCAAAATCCAATATGTATGTGACACAAAAAGTGGAGCAAAAAATCGAAATCGCGAGCGAGGGAACAGTAACTAAGATCATCACTGTCGATTATAAAAATCCGCAACCTCCATCTGATTGTAATTTGGAACGTGGTAATCTATGTCTAAATGGTTTGCTTAGAGACTGGGTCAGAATTTATGCGCCAAAAGGAAGCCAGCTGGTCGAATCGCGAGGCTCGGAGGTTAAGATGACGACAGGTGAGGATCTAGGCAAAACGGTATTTGAGGGCTTTTTAACCGTCAGGCCCCTGGGTAGTTCGCAACTCGTTGTTAAATACCAGCTGCCGCAAAAATATAGCGCCAAAGAATATAAACTGTTAATCCAAAAGCAGCCGGGAACAGACGGTAACGACTATGTTGTTATTATAAATGGCAAGAAGGTGGAACAGTTTAAATTGACAAGTGATAAAGAGCTTAATATTAAGACCTAAAAGCCAGAGTGAAAAATTACAAGACCGTAGGCATTGTCCTCAGGCGCATCAATTTCAAAGAGACCGATAAGATTTTAACCATCCTAACCAAGGAACATGGTAGGATAAAACTTATCGCTAAAGGTATCAGAAGAACTATCAGTAAAAAAGCTCCCAACCTTGAGCCCTTTTCTTTAGTCAAACTCTATATCACCCATGGAAAAAATCTCGATCTGATTTTAGAAACCGAAGCTATCAACAACTTCTTTAAGCTGCGAAATGATTTAAAAAAAATCGCCTTTGCTTATCAGATCTGTGAACTTGTCGATCGCCTTTGCCCGGAGCGGCAAATCAACCGTTCTCTATTTGATCTCGTTAGTTCGGAGCTTACGCTTCTTGATCAAATTGACGGTGTTGGTAGTTATAAGATAGAAGATTTTGAATTAAAACTTTTGTGGGATTTAGGATATTTGCCTAAAGGCATTATGTTAAGTGATAATCAGTTAAATTTTTTTATGGAAAGCGTGGTTGAGGGAAAACTTAAAAGCAAACAGTTATTGACAAAGATAGAAGAGTTATTATGATGAAAGAGGAAATTAAGTACTAACATTTTGCTTTAAGAAAATTATGAATTACAAAGGTATTATTATCGAAGAAAGTCTAGGGGATAAATCAGTTTTTAAAAAGCTCATTATCGTTTCTACTAAAGTAGAGCCAGTTACAAATGAACATAAAACTCCCTGGTTGAAACAGTGGACATTACAAACAGTGGAAATTCCAGAAGAAAAAGCCGAGGAAATTGCCGAAATCATTAGTGAAAACTTGGAAACAGAGCACGAATGGTATGCAGATTTTAAAAACAAGAATTTTCACTACATTATCTTTCGAAATAAAGTTTTTAAAGTGAATCGACAAAAAACGGAAGAGTACAAAATTGCCAAAGAATATGGAATTTCTTTGGGTATACCTGATTATCAGCTTGTTTTTTCGCCCGAGATTCTAATTTAGTAAAATCGATTGCTTGCTTAAAAATCTCTTTCCAAAATTTTCCATCATACCAGCACCAAGCTCGAGCGTGACTCTGGTATACAAAGACCTATTTATTAATTTCGTGTATAATTAAGAAAGGAAACATTTATGGAAAACCCAATGGAAAAGATTGTTTCGCTTTGTAAGCGCCGCGGATTTGTGTATCCTTCGTCGGAAATCTATGGAGGATTTGGCGGATTTTGGGATTTTGGACCGCTCGGCGTGGAAGTTAAAAATAACCTTAAGTCTTTATGGTGGAAAAATTTCGTAACCAACCGGGAAGATGTCTTTGGAGTTGATAGTGCCATTATTATGAATCCGAGGATTTGGGAAGCTTCTGGCCATACCGGACCCGGATTTTCAGATCCGCTTCGGGAATGCAAGAAATGCCACCATCGTTTTCGCGACGACGACTTAAAAGCTAATAAATGCCCTGATTGTAGCGGCGAACTAACCGAAGAGAAAAAATTTAATATCTTGGTAAAAACCTATATCGGTCCCGTAGAGGATACCTCGACTTTGGCCTATTTGCGGGGAGAGACCGCGCAGGCCATTTTTGTCAATTTTAAAAATATCCTCGATTCTTTTCATCCGAAACTGCCCTTTGGAATTGCGCAAATCGGAAAAGCTTTTCGTAACGAAATCACACCGGGAAATTTCCTTTTCCGCTCTAGGGAGTTTGAACAGATGGAGCTTGAGTATTTTATTCTTCCCGAGGAAGACGAAAAACAATTTCAGTATTGGCGGGAATATTGTCTGGCTTTTCTAAGTAAGCTAGGACTTAAAAAAGAGAATCTGCATTTTTATGACCATCCTAAAGAAAAACTGTCGCATTATTCCAAGGGAACGACGGATATTGAATATAATTTTCCGTTCGGATGGGCCGAACTTTGGGGAATAGCCAGACGCGCCGACTATGATCTATCACAACATAGCAAATTCACTGGAAAAAACCTAAGTTTCCAAACCCCCGACGGGCAGGAGATTAAAACTTTTGTCATCGAGCCCTCGGTCGGAGTCGACAGACTATTTTTAGCCCTCATGGCTGATGCCTATTTTCAGGACGAAAAAAGGGTGGTTTTAAAATTGCATGCCAAACTCGCGCCCTATAAAGTAGCAGTGTTTCCTTTAGTGGCCAATAACGATGAACTGGTAAATAAGGCAAAAACCCTTTACCAAGAACTCAAGAAAAATTTTAATACCGCTTGGGATGACCGGGGAAACATTGGCAAAAGATACTATAGTCAAGATGAAATCGGAACGCCGTGGTGTATTACAGTTGATTACGATTCCTTAAAAGATAACACTGTTACCGTCCGTGATCGCGACACGACCGAGCAGGAAAGAGTCAAAATAACGGACTTGGTTGACAAAATAACCGGATTGCTGGAAAATTAATACTCATGAAAAAAATATACC
>CAYJSC010000006.1:10225-12145 GCA_964372475.1 uncultured Gammaproteobacteria bacterium
GGTTGACAAAATAACCGGATTGCTGGAAAATTAATACTCATGAAAAAAATATACCTGTTATTATTTTTATTTGCTGCGGTTCTACTTAGCGGGTGTAAGAATAAAACAGCTACTTCACAAATTACGCCAACTCCCACGCCCGAAGTTAAACTGCTTCAGCCCGGTGAGGGGCCGGAGGTTGATCTTTTACCAAGGTTTGATAAGCAGGCAGTTACTTTAAAAATCTCAAGCATTTCAGCAGCGATAAAAAAAATTGACTATGAGATTGTTTATGATACAAATGGTGTCCAAAGAGGCGTACTGGGCTCACTTGATATAAAGGAAGGTCAGACCAAAGTTTTAAAAGAAATTCTTTTGGCCAGCTGCTCAAAAAATGTCTGTGTTTACGATAAAAACGTTAGCCGGTTGCAATTAACCATGAAATTTACCGGTGACGGCGAACCCCTCGAATTCCAAAAAGAATACCCGCTGTAAAAATTCAATCTCCAATCTCCAATATCCAATCTCTGATCTTTTGCCTCTTGACATGGGTTATAAATGGGGAGAAAATGGAAAGATAGTGTATGTAAATGGGATAAAATGGTATGAGTGTGTTTTTAGGAGAATTTAGCCATTCTCTAGACGATCGAGGCAGGCTCTCACTACCAAAAAAGATCAGGGAGGAGTTAGAAAGCGTTGAAGTCATTCTAACCAGAGGTTTTGAAGCTTGCATTTTTGGGTATCAGAAATCTACTTGGTTAAACGATACTAAAAAACAGTTGGAAATACCGGTTTTTGAAGAAAGAGGACGGAATTTACGGCGTTTCACTTTTTCCGGAGCGGTTCCAGTTGAAATGGATAAATTGGGAAGAGTTTTAATCCCGGCAAACTTAAAAGAATACGCTGGGATCAAAAATGAAGTTATGGTCATTGGTGCCGGTGACCACTTTGAGATTTGGGATAGTAAAAAATGGAAAGAGTATCAAAAGACGATCAACCCGACGACTTAAACTATCACACGCCGGTTTTACTTAGGGAAACGCTTAATTTTTTACAAATAGAGCCTGGTAAAAAATATATTGATTGCACGCTAGGAGGTGGGGGGCACACGTTGGGAATAGTTAAAATGGGCGGGGAGGTATTGGGGATTGATACAGATAAAGAAGCACTAGATTGCGTAAACGAGAAATTTTCAATTTTAAATTTTAAATTTTCAATTGAAAAGAGATTAAAATTGGCAAAAGGGAATTTTAGAGATTTAAAAGAAATAGCGGAAAAAAATGGTTTTAACAAGGTCGATGGTATTTTATACGACTTAGGGGTTTCGACCCATCAACTGATGACTAAAGGACGAGGTTTTAGTTTTGGTCGCGAAGAAGAGCTAGATATGAGGATGGATCAGGATTTAGAAATTTCGGCCAAAGAAATTATTAATACTTACACATATGAAAAGTTATATGAAATTTTTACAAAGTTTGGTGAAGAAAAGCGTGCTTGGTCAATTGCTGACGCTATTGTACGCGCCCGTCAAATAGAGCCAATTGCGACGACAAGTAAGTTGCTAAAACTTATTTTGGGGGTACGAGGGAAAATCGGCAAGAAAGATCGGACCCACCCCGCGACAAGAGTATTTCAAGCGTTAAGGATTTATGTCAATAACGAGCTAGAGGCCTTGCAAAGGTCTTTACCCCAAGCTTTAGGCTTGCTGGTTTCGGGAGGAAGGCTAGTTGTTATTTCCTTCCACTCGCTAGAGGACAGGATCGTTAAAATTTATTTTCGAAGTGAAGAAAAAAAAGGCCGTCTAAAGATTTTAACCAACAAACCAATCAGACCAGGCGGAGAAGAAATTGAAGATAATAAGGCGTCACGAAGCGGAAAACTTAGAGTTGCGATTAAATTATAAAAATTAAGATTAAGAAAGCACCGGCAGATGCGAAAAAA
>CAYJSC010000007.1:0-11101 GCA_964372475.1 uncultured Gammaproteobacteria bacterium
AAAGCCGGATCGCAATGACAAAAAAATTTGTGCTATACTAAAACGCCTATGTCCAAACCCAAATTTAAAATCGGTGTTTCGGGATCAATGCTTGGTGAAAATCCCCAATTATTAAAAAAGGCCTATGATGTGGGAGCGGAAATCGCCAGTCAAAACTGCATACTAATGTATGGAGCCTGTAATGGATATCCTCGGGAAGCGGTAAGGGGATCATTGGACAAAGGAGGAGTAGTAGTGGGGATTTCTCCTTCTGCCAATATCACAGAACACGAAAAAACTTTTGGTTTCACGCCATTTCCAGAAGAAATAATCATCTATAGCGGTTTGGGAAAACATGCCAGAGACGTTCTCTTTGTAAGAGGTACAGACGCCATGCTCTTTATCTCCGGTGCAGAAGGAACGCTTTTGGAGTTTTGCGCTGCCTACGGGAGTAATAAGATCATTGCTATCCTAGACGGAAGCGGAGGCATTTCCGACCATCTGGAAGAAATAAAATCCTGGTTTTATAAAAAACCCGGTGTCAGTCCTGTCATAGTTAAAAGCGATGACCCAAAGGAATTACTCCAAAAAGTTCTTGACGCGCTCAGCTCTTTTTAGTATAATAGAGCATGCCCCCTAAATATATCTTTGTTTCCGGCGGTGTTTTATCAGGCCTAGGAAAAGGCGTAGTTTCGGCGTCGATTGCCCTGCTTCTGAAATCCCGCGGCTTAAGTGTTACTCCGGTCAAATGCGAAAACTACATCAATATTGACTCGGGATTAATAAATCCTATCGAACACGGCGACCCTTTTTTGTGTGAAGACGGAACTGAAGCGGATATGGACATGGGAACTTACGAAAAATTTCTAAACAAAAACGTCGGCAAGCAGAATTTCATTACCATGGGTCAAATCTATCAGGAGGTTATCAGGAAAGAAAGAAATTTCGAATATCACGGCGAGGACGTCGAAGCTATACCTCACGTTTCGGATGAGATTATCAGAAGAATTAAAAAGGCCGGGGAAATGGAAAACGCGGATATTATCGTCGTGGAACTTGGCGGCACTGCCGGCGAATATCAAAACGCGCTTTACTATGAAGCCTCAAGAATTATGAAATCGGTTCACCATGACACGGTTATTCATGTTCATGTTAGTTATGTTCCCACGCCTTTTCATCTGGGTGAGCCAAAAACCAAACCGACCCAGCTATCGGTTCGCTATCTTAATTCGATGGGCATTCAGCCGGATTTTATTGTCTGTCGAAGTGAAAAAGAAGTCGACCAAAGGCGAAGGAATAGGCTGGCGATGTTTTGTAGCGTGGAAGTGGATTTTGTAATCAATAACCCAGATGAAAAAATAATTTATGAGGTTCCTCTGACTCTGGCGAAACAAAACTTCGACCAAAAAATCTTAAAAGTAATGGGACTACCTCTCAAAAAATTAAATATCCAAAATTGGAGAAACTTTGTGCAAAAAGCGAAATCTGCTAAAAAAGAGGTTCAAATTACCATTGTCGGTAAATATTTTGCCACAGGCGATTATCAATTAAGGGATTCTTACGCGGCTCTTTTTGATGCCCTTGATCACGCCGGTTGGTATTTAGGGATAAAAATTAAAAGCAATTGGATAAATGCCGAGAAGATAGATGAACAAAGGTTAAAGAGTTTAAAAAGTTTAAACGGTTTAATAGTACCGATTGGATGGGGAGAGCGTGGAGTAGAGGGGATGATAACGGCAATAAAATTTGCTCGCGAGCAAAAAATCCCCTACCTTGGTCTTTGTTACGGTATGCAACTGGCGGCAGTCGAATTTGCCAGAAACGCGGCTAAATTAAAAGGTGCCAATAGCACCGAAGTGGATCCGCAAACAAAATATCCAATTATACATACAATTCCCAGCCAAAACGACATTCTTAAAAGAAGAGCTTACGGAGGAACGATGCGCCTTGGCCGCTGGGATTGCCGGATAAAAAAAGACACGATTTCATTCGCCGCCTATCAGGAGTTTAAATGGTTTAAAAGTTTAAAAGAAAACATCGTTAGCGAACGGCATCGACACCGCTACGAGTTTAATGAAGCTTATGCCAAAGCCCTTACCGATTACGGCCTGGTTATTTCCGGCAGATCCGTGGTGGAAAATTTAGCCGAGATTATTGAGCTACCCAACACCATTCACCCTTTTTTTGTCGGTACCCAATTTCATCCAGAATACAAGTCACGGCCGCTATCTCCCCATCCGCTTTTTGTTGCATTCCTTCGCAGCTGTCTGTAGAATAAGTAATAATGGAGTATTTCAGCCTAGAAATCTGCGGTTTAAAAAGGAATCTTCCCATTGTTTATCTTGGACCCAAGCTTCGCATCGCGAGCCTCTCGCTTCTGGGTGACGTGGAGTTAGTCGAAAAGGCGGCCCAAGAACTTTTGCAGCTTTTTGCCGGGGTGGAATTTGATTTTGTGGTGGGGCCAGAGGTTAAAGTGGTACCTCTTCTTCATGAAATGAGCCAGATTTTAGGCAAAAAAAACTATATTGTCTGTCGGAAAGCCATTAAGGGCTATATGATCAACCCCGTGGTTTTACCTGATGTTAATCGTTTCCCCAAATTTAGATCCCTAGTCATCGATGGTGCTGATAAGGAGCTTATCAGCGGTAAAAAAGTTGTTGTGGTAGATGACGTGGTGACAACGGGAAGTACTCTTAACGCGGTAGAAGAGTTGATGGCTAAAGCGGGAGCTAGCGTGGTCGGAGTCTGTGCCATTTTGAAACAGGGCGAAAGCGAAGTTAAAAATTTGCGGTTTCTGGGAACACTACCGGTATTTAAAGGGTAATTAGTTATTGACTAAGTTCCATTTTCTCGTTATTCTTAATCAGTACAAGAGCTCTTAACTAGCCGAAGAGCAAAAAATTTTATAAATTGGCTATGAATATTAGTCTGGGGTTGACCTTTGACGATGTTCTTCTTATTCCCAATCGGTCTGCCATTAAGACCAGGCGGGATGTAAATTTTCAAAGCTTTCTCACCAAAAACATCACTCTTAATCTTCCGATAGTTTCTGCCAACATGGATACAGTTACTGAGGGGGAGATGGCGATTGCGATGGCCAAAGAAGGCGGTATCGGTATTATTCACCGTTTCATGCAAATCGAAGATCAAGTCGAGGAAGTTTTACACGTGAAAAGATACGAAAGCATCATGGTCGAGGACCCCTTTACCCTACCTCTTGATGGCTACACGATTAAAGACGCCAAAATCTTGATGGCTAAAAATAGAATTACGGGAATTTTAATTGTGGATGCAAAAAAAAGACTGGTTGGTATTTTAACTTCCCGCGATATTGCTCTCGAAACCGATTACCGCCTAAAAATCAGCCAGATTATGACTCCCAAAAGTAAACTTATTACCATACCGCCAGGCGTCAGCTCAGCCAAAGCCCAGGATATATTAAAGAAATATAAGATTGAAAAATTGCCGATTGTGGATAAGGAAGGTAAAGTAGTGGGATTAATTACGAGTAAAGATATTGTGAAAACCCTGGAAAACCCCCACGCGCTCAAGGACGCTAAAGGTAGGCTTCGGGTCGGAGCGGCGATCGGGGTTAAAGGAGATTGCCTGGAACGTTTAGACGCCCTTGTAAAAACCGGAGTTGACGTTATTGTTATTGATATTGCCCACGGGCACGCCGATCATACCATCGAAACTTTAAAGATCGTGAAAAGAAAATATCCGAAGCTAGAGGTAATCGCGGGTAATGTGGCCACCAAAGAGGGAGTTTTGGATCTTATAAAAGCCGGAGCTGATGGTCTAAAGGTGGGAGTTGGGCCAGGGTCGATGTGTACGACAAGAATCGTTACTGGGCACGGAGTGCCGCAGTTAACGGCCATTTTTGCCGCGGTGGAAGCTGCCAAAAAATATAAAGTCCCCGTAATTGCCGATGGTGGTATCCGCTACAGCGGGGATATTGTCAAGGCGCTTGCCGCCGGAGCCTCCTCGGTTATGATCGGGTCCCTTCTGGCAGGAACAGAAGAAAGCCCAGGCATGACTATTATTAGAAATGGCCGCAAATATAAAATAAGCCGGGGGATGGCTTCGCTCGGTGCTAACTTTTCCCGCAAAAAATCCGAGGGCGTAAGTGATGATTTTGGTTTAAAAGAGTACGTCGCCGAAGGTGTAGAGGCTTTAGTACCCTATCGTGGTCATGTCCAGGAAATCTTAAACCAAATGACTGGGGGTCTGAGATCGGGTATGAGCTATTCGGGAGCTAAAAGCATCTCAGAGCTTTGGGAAAAGAGTAGATTTGTGCAAATTACCATGGCTGGGCTGAAAGAGAGCTTTCCGCATGATGTTGAGGTAATGTAAGTAGTGAGGAATTAAGGAATTAAAGTATTAAAGTATGGATAAGGCTGTATTAAATGCTCAGGCGATATCGCCACTGGATGGCAGGTATTACGCCCAAGTAAAAGAACTAAGTCAATATTTCTCCGAATTTACGCTTTTTCAAAAGCGGCTTTTTGTCGAGATCCAGTATTTGCTGTTTTTAGTCTCCGAAGACATCGTATCGAAGAAGATTAGTGTTCATGATTTAAATCTGTTAACAAAAATTGTTCAAAACTTTAATAAGGAGGATTTTGAAAAGATAAAATCGTTCGAAAATTCGACCAAACACGATGTCAAATCTCTCGAGTATTTTCTTAGAGATAAACTCGGCCTAACCTCGGTTTCTTCCTTGGTTAATTTTATCCATTTGGGTTTAACGTCAGAGGACGTTAATAATTTAGCTTTCGGACTAATAACGACGGATTTTATTAGCCAAGAGTATTTGCCAATTTTAACAGCGCTAGTGGAAAATACGAAAACCCTGGCTGTTAGTTATCGCCATCACTTCATGGTTGGCCGTACGCATGGCCAGGTAGCGGTACCGACCACGCTCGGCAAGGAATTGGCTGTCTACGCTAGCCGTTTTGACAAGTTAGCCGGAAAAATAAGCAGCTTCAAACTGGAAGGGAAATTAAACGGCGCGGTTGGTAATTTTAACGCCTTGAGTTTTGTTTATCCGAAAATCGATTGGCCAAAAAAAGCCAAAAAATTTGTGGAAAGCTTGGGTTTAAAGAATAATCCTTTAACTACCCAGAGAGAATCAGGCGATAGTTTTTCTGAGCTTTTTGATCATCTTAAAAGGCTAAACCTGGTTTCAATAGGTTTATGCCAAGACATTTGGATGTACGCGAGTTTTGGTTACCTGGCATTAAAAAAAGTGGAAAAACAGGTTGGTTCATCGACTATGCCCCAAAAAGTAAATCCGATCGATTTTGAAGCAGCCGAAGGAAATTTACAGCTGGCGAACAGTCTTTTTAGTTTTTTTAGTCAAAAACTCGTCACCAGCAGACTGCAGCGAGATCTATCTGATTCCACGGTCAAAAGAAATTTCGGCGTGGCGTTCGGTCACACTATATTGGCAATGAAAATGATTCTGAAGGGCCTTGCTAAAATATCACCAAATCGGGAGAAAATGCTTTCGGACTTGGAAGCAGACTGGTCAATTCTAGCAGAAGCTATACAAGTTCTTTTAAAATCCAAAGGATATGATCGTAGCTTTGAGTTAGTAAAAAATCTAACCCGCGGACGAAAAATAACCAAAAAGCAATACGAAATCATGGTGAGAAAATTGCCGGTCGATAAGGCGATAAAAACACAGCTGCAAAAACTAACTCCAGCGAATTATGTTGGCTTGGCGGTTAAGCTAGTGGATTTAATATGATCAAAATTATTTTGGGTACGCAGTGGGGAGACGAGGGTAAAGGGAAATTCGTCGACTATTTTTCCCGAAAGGTCAGCGTTGTTGCACGCTATAACGGTAGCGGCGGGGTAGCCCATACCGTCATTAATAAATACGGTAAATTTAAACTTCATCTTTTGCCAAGCGGCATTTTTTCGCCAAAAACTAAAGTCATGATCACAAACGGCGTGGTCGTTGAACCCGAACTTTTACTAAAAGAAATAAGGGATGTAGAAAAAGCCGGCCTTAAAGTCAAAGGTCGCTTATTCATCTCTCCAAGATGCCATTTGGTTCTTCCCTATCATAAAATTCTAGATCGAACTACAAACGCGCTTTTTGCCGGGGACGGGAAGACTTCGCCCACAACCGGAAGGGGCAATGGACCCGTAAACGCCGACAAAATATCCTATCAAGGGATTAGAATATACGATTTATTGGATGAAAAACGCTTTCGAAACAGGCTGCAAGTGGCCGTTAATCTTAAAAATAAATTTATAGAAAGCCTGGGCGGTGATAGAGTAAATTTTAAAGAAATATTAACGCAGTATGAGGAATATGGTAAGTTACTAAAACCCTATATCTACGAAACCTTAGCGCTTTTGGAAAACGCAGTTCGAAAAGGCGAGGAAGTATTATTTGAAGGCGTCAACGGTTTTTTCCTAGACAACGATTGGGGTGCTTATCCCTATGTGACCACTGCCTCGATTTTGCCAAGCGAAGTGGCTCGGGGAAGTGGCATTAATCCCTATTTAACAAAACACGAAATCATTGGCGTGGCTAAAGCTTATATGACCAGAGTTGATAATGGTGAATGCCCCTTACCCACAGAATGGAGGGAAGGCCCGGTAACTAAGTCTTTTAGGGATATGGCAGGAGAGTATGCGAGTGGAACCGGAAGACCACGCAGAATTGCTTGGTTTGACGCCGAAGTTGTTAAAACTTGTCATCGTTTATGCCGTCTGGATTATTTATGTTTAACCAGATTGGATACTCTCGCTGGGTTAGACAAAGTAAAAATCTGTACCGGCTACATGTTCAAAGGTAAAAAAGTATCTTATCTCGACGGAGATTCAGAGTTCTACCGTAAAGTAATACCAGTTTATGAAGATCTTGATGGCTGGAATCAAGAAATTGGCGCGATTAAATCTTTTAGGAAATTACCCTTAACCATGCAGCGATATGTTAATAGAATTGAAAAACTGGTTGGTGTTAGAATAAAATATATTTCGACAGGGTCGAATAGCGATGCTGTAATAATTAGGAACTAACGAACTAAAATATGATTAATCATTTTAAGGAAATAGAATACGACGGTATAAAATATATCGCTCCTTCATGGGAAGAGATGGGAAATCTGACATTTTTGCTTTCGAAAATGATCATGAGATCTGGCAAAAAGTATGATCGGGTTGTGGCCTTAGCTAAAGGTGGGTGGACGTGGGCGCGCACACTAGTAGATTATCTACGGATTGATAATATTGCTTCGATTCACATTAAATTTTACAGCGGTGTTCGAAAGACTAACGTAAAACCGGTGATTTTGCAATCACTCTCCACGAGTATTAATAATGAAAAAATTCTCCTATTGGACGACGTGGCAGATAGCGGTAAGACACTTCAGCTGGCCCAAGAGTATCTTTTGAAATGTGGGGCAAAAAATGTCGATACAGCGACTTTATTTTATAAACCACACTCTGTTTATAAGCCTGAATATTATGCGTATACGACAAGTGCCTGGGTAATTTTTCCCCATGAAGTAAGAGAGATCATCGAATTATCCGGCAGTGCTTGGCTGAAGAAAGGTCTGAAAAAAAACGAAGTTTTAGCAAGGTTTAAAAACTTAAACTTACCAGAAGAACAGGTTAAATATTTCGTAAATAAAATATAAAAATAAAGTGACTGATATCGTCATTTTGGATTTTGGTTCACAAACCACTCACCTCATCGGCCGGAGGCTTAAGGACTTGGGCGTAACAAACGTTATCTTGGCCGGAAACACAAAGATAGATCAAATTATAAAGAAAAAACCAAAAGCTTTAATTTTCTCCGGCGGGCCAGCTAGTGTCTATGGCCGTTGGGCTCTGTTACCCGACATTAAAGTCTATGATTTGAAAATCCCGATTCTTGGTATTTGCTATGGGTCAGAGATTATTGCCTATCAACTGGGAGGCAAAGTAGTGAAAGGAACAAAAGGAGAATACGGTCTTGCCAAACTAAATTTACTAGGTCCGTCCTCGTTCATATTTAAAGGGCTGGGTAAAAATTTTGACGTGTGGATGAGTCACTTCGATATCGTAGAAAAATTGCCTAGTGGGTTTTCGGGAACGAGCAAGACCGATAAAATTAATTTTTCCTCATTTGAAGATGCAAAAAGAAAAATCTATGGTGTTTTCTTCCACCCGGAAGTTGTGCACACGCAATTTGGGACGACAATTTTAAAAAATTTCCTAAATAATATTTATAAATTACAACTGCCATCTTATCGCAAATCTGCGCTCGAGCGTAATTTTGCGATGAAGTTTATAGAAAGTAAAGTTATGGAAGTGAGGAAAACCATCGGAAATGGTAAGGCTATCTGTGCTCTTTCGGGAGGTGTTGATTCAACGGTAGCGGCTCTTTTAACCTTTAAAGCAATCGGGAGGAATTTAACTTGTATTTACGTTGATACAGGCATGATGCGAGAAGAAGAAACCGAGCAAGTAAAAAAAACCTTTTCGCAATTTAAAATACCGCTTATCGTAGTTTCTGCTGAAGCCAGGTTTTTACAGGCGTTAAAAGATGTTATAGACCCTGAGAAGAAAAGAATAATCGTAGGCAAAACTTTTGTTGATGTCTTTGAAGACGAAATACGAAGGTTAAAACGTGTCAAGTATTTGATTCAAGGGACAATTTACCCCGATGTGATTGAAAGCAAGGGAACCAAACATAGCCATAAAATAAAATCTCACCATAATGTAGCAGGCTTGCCAAAAGATATGACTTTTAAATTGGTAGAGCCGCTTTGTGAATTATACAAAGATCAAGTACGGGAAATTGCGAAGGAATTAGAATTAGCGAAAGAGATTATTTGGCGTCAGGTATTTCCGGGTCCGGGTCTTGCGGTTCGTATAATTGGCGAGGTTACAAAAGAAAAATTAGAATTATTACGGCAAGCCGATAAAATAGTAAATGATGAAATAAGAAAAGCAAATATATGGCATGACCTGTGGATGTCTTTTGCGATTTTAACCGTAATTAAAACGACCGGGGTTGTTGGCGACGAAAGAATGTACGGTGAAACCATTGCCATACGAGCCGTAACTTCTAAAGATACCATGACCGCTGATTGGGCCAGACTTCCATATGATCTTTTGGCTAAAATCTCAAACAGAATAACAAGCGAGCTAAGGGGTGTCTGCCGGGTAGTTTACGATATAACTACCAAACCGCCGGGGACGATGGAGTGGGAGTAGACGAAATTTTAAATTTTAAATAAAGAGAAAATGCCTTACGAATAATGTAGAGGGTTTTTTTAAGTAGTAATTTTTAGTTTTTAATTTTTAAATATGGGAAGGAGGTGATGGAAATAACTAGCAGATTTGAAATTGAGGGTTGTCCATTAGTTGCGTGTCCAAGATGTCAAAGATGGTTTAAGGGGTGGACTCCGCAAGCTTTGGGCAAAGCTTTACTCAATAATCAATTACCGGAAAATTTGTGCGAACCAATACAAGCTCGAGTAGATGCCGCAAAAGAAAATTGGGGCTTACAAAATGAAGGAGGTGAAAATGGAAAAGAAAGAAGAACTTGCTCATGGGTATTATCAAATGAATGAGGATGGAGAATGGGTTAGATCGGATCCAATGGACGAACGAACATTACCCCAAAAAGCACTGGAAGGTTATGTAAAACCAGAAGATGTGCCAGCTGGTGGTGCCTACGCGGATCGGAGAGGGAAGTATTGGAGAGGGAAGTAATTGTAGTAGGTGTTTATTGCAATATTGAGACCATCTTGATAGAATGGCTGTTATAGAACGCGGGATAAAAGCAAGGAATTAATGAATTAACGAATTAAAGTATTATATAATTATGAAATACGCAAAGTCGGACAAAATTACAAGCAAGGATAATAGTCTCACGGTTGGTGATTTAATTCGTGTGCATCAGAAAATTTACGAAGAAGAAAAGACCAGACTTCAGGTTTTTGAAGGGACGGTAATAGCCCTCAAAAACCGCGGGGTGAATAAAAGCATCACCGTTCGCAAAATGTCTTATGATAAAGTGGCTATTGAAAGAATCTGGCCTTTGGACTCGCCGCATATTGATCATATAGATGTTAAGAAAAAAGGGGATCAGAGACGAGCGAAGCTGTATTTTTTAAGAGACAGGGCAAATTAAGAATTAACGAATTCACGAATTAAGGTATTAAAGTATAAAAAAGTGAGCCAAGAAATGAATAAACAAAGCCTCGGACAAAAAGGCGAACAGATTGCGATTGACTATCTTCGAAAGCACAGTTACCAAATAATTGCCAAAAATTTCCGGACAAACTTTGGCGAAATCGATATTATTGCACTGGAACGCGGAGTTTTAGTTTTCGTGGAAGTTAAATGCCGAACCACAACTGCTTTTGGTTTGCCTTTTGAGGCTGTAAATGGGGCAAAGTTAAGACAAATTGCGAAAGCGGCGGAGATTTATCAGTTTCAGAACAATAATTTACCACCAAGAACAAGAATTGACGTCATTTCAATTCTACTCTCCCCTGGCGGGGAAGAACTAAGCGTCGAAGTCTTAAAAGACGTAAGTTAAGAAGCCGTAAAAAGAGCGTGATGGTTTTGAGGAAAATTTTTTGCCAGAGCGAAGAAAAATAAACTACATTGATTAAAATAACTAAAATTATAGCTACCGCGTCATAGCTTTGCCTGATCCAATAGTTATCTTCCAGATTTAACCACATGCCAAATTCATCGTAGGAAAGGGCTAGACCAATTCCATACAAAGCAGCTATCAAATGCTGGGGTTTTTTACCGTGAAACAATAAGGACAGGTAGCCGGAAATAGAGAGAATGATGATACCAAAAGCAAAATGGTGAACGTGTACTCCTCTGATATTCTGATTCCAGTTGGAAAGGTAGGCGAGTTTGGGACTAATGATACCTGCGGTATCTAAATAGATGAATGTGCGGGAGAAAATAAAAGTAATAAAAAAGAAGAAGAGAATAATAAAAGACACCGCATCGCGGTGTTTTCTAACGAGGGAATTATAAATTCTTTCCAGCATTGCCTAATTATAGCAGATATTTTATACTTATCGCAGGGTCCGGTAGCTCAGCGGTAGAGCAGTTGCCTTTTAAGCAATTGGTCCTGGGTTCGAGT
>CAYJSC010000008.1:0-8968 GCA_964372475.1 uncultured Gammaproteobacteria bacterium
TTTCTTGGACTCTACCTAATTACCAATGGTTTAGCGTTTCCTGGCCATATGATATTTTAGTAAGTTTTATCTTTCCCAAAGGAGGATTTCTGGCTTTATCCGTAATAGGTCTTGGGATTATTCTTCTAACTTTTTATTTTATAATAAAACCTTTTAAACTTTCCTTTTTTTGGTTGGTCACGGGCTCTTTAGTATTTATGTTTTTTGTTCAACCCCTAGCCAGTCCGGGTTTTAGGGTACAACTTTTTGAACTGCTTTTTTTAGCCATCGCCGTAAGTCTTATTTGGTCCTATGAAAAACAAAATACGTCGGCAGTATATTATTTCCCCCTTTTAATGATCGCGTGGGCCAATCTGCACGGCTCTTTTATGCTAGGACTTTTTTTAATCGGCTCATACGTTTTTATTAAATCCTTCAGCTTCACTTTATCTCGGCGACAAATAATAGTACTAAATTCGATTTTCGTCATAACGATCCTGGCAACGCTTATCAATCCTTATGGTTTGGCGCTTTTTAAACAAGTTTTAAATTATGCTCCAAGCTTAAGGGTCGCCGGAGTTAATGAATGGCAACCCGAGAGCATTTTTTCTGATAAGTGGCTACTGCTTTTGGTTTGGACGATCACTACCATTTATCTCGTTTTGCAAAATCGCCGCAGCCCCTTTGGTCTTTTTCAAGCTTTCAACGTTTTGGTTTTTGCCTACCTAGCGTTTAATTCAAGAAGAATGATTCCGCCGTATATCATTGTTTCTTTGCCGTTAGCTTTTAACTTTGTTAAAGAAAAAAATTTTAAATTGAGTAAGAACGCAAATTTAATTGTCCTAGTAGTCGTCATAAGTGCTATTGCCAATGGCCTTTTTAACAGGCTTCCTGCCCTTAATTTTTTAAGGACTGACTTTTTGGAATATTGCCAGATTGGCTTGCATTGTTCGCCGGAAGCGATGAACTATGTTAAAAAAAATCCTTTGTCCGAAAAAAGCCTAACTTTTTATAACTGGGGTGGCTATTTAATTTGGCAAACGGAAACTAGAGTTTTTGCCGATGGCCGCATGGATCAATGGGAAAGCCAGGGGTTTAGTCCTTTTGGCGATCACGAAAAGATTTTACAAAAAGACGATATTGACCTTTTTAATAAATATAACTTTAATGCTGTCTATATTCCCCCCACTTTTCGTTTAGCGGCATACCTAGAAAAGGAAGCCCAACAAGGGAAATGGGAGAAGGTTTTTAGCGACGATCGCGCGGTCATTTTTAAAAAAAATAAGCGATGAAAAAAACTATTTTTCTAGCAATCGTAGTCTATCTCATAAGCAGCATTAGCCTACTCTACGGTTATCTTCATACCCCTTCCGGCATGGTTTTTTTAGGCGGCCATTTACCCAATTCCGGTGAAATTTTAAATATGGTTTTGCCGCAACTTCGGGAGGGATACCTGCTAGTTAAAAATCTCTTTACTTCCGAATTGCAACCCAGAATATTTTTTGCCCCTTCTTATTTACCAATGGCCTTACTAGGTTGGATTCTGCCTTGGAATAATTTTCTTTTGGTCCAGCTGGGCCGTTTTTTCTATACGCTATTATTTTTTATTACCGCCTTTAAACTTTTTAAACTTTTTAAACTCCCAAATTTATTCTGGTTACTTCTTCTCTTGGGTTTCTCCTCGGGATTTGGCTTTTTTTTAAACTGGGCCATTCCTAATTCCGCCGACCTTTGGATTCCCGAGATAAACACTTTTCATAGTATTCTTTTTTCTCCTAATGTTATTTTTAGTCAGATACTAATGATGCTGTCGTTTCTGACGTTTTATAAAGGATACAGTTTGCAAAAGGGGAAATACTTTTTGCTTTCAGGAATGTTTACTACCCTTTTAGCTTTTGAACACCAATTTGACGCGGTAACAATACTTCTGACGATTTTGCTATTTCTGATATTAACAGAGAAAAAATTAAAGATCCTCCTTCTTAAAATATTCTCGTTTTGGTCGCTCTTTTTGGGGCCGCTTCTAGTCTTTATAATTTATTTTTTTCTGATTAGACAAAACTGGTTATCTTTAATTTGGACTAGCCAAAACAATCTCTACTCCCCTCCCCTATTAGCATATATTTCCGGATTTGGTCTAATTGGCATTGGTGCTTTTTTAGAAATTATGAAAGGTAGAAAAAACGATAACAGTTCATCTTATAATCTCATTTTCTGCTGGTTGTTGGCTGTAATGCTCCTTATTTATAGCCCGCTCCCTTTCCAGAGAAGATTTGGCGAAGGAGTTCATATTCCTCTTGTTATACTAGCCTCTTACTATCTTTGGGGGTTGGTAAAAAAAATAAAAAAAATTCCTTTCCAGTTTTGTCTGTTTTTACTGCTTTTATTTTCCACAACGACAAATTTTTATTTGCTTTATCTTGATATCAAAGCCTACCAGACCAATCCCAACCAATCACCCTTTTATATTTATCAAGAAGATCTAACAGCGCTTGAGTGGTTAAGAAGAAACAGTAACGAGAACGATATTATACTAGCTGACGGTCTTTATAGTCCTCTTATTCCTGGATTAATTGGCCGCACGGTTTATTTTGGCCATACGGTTGGCACTGCTCTGACTATCGATCCCGAAAAAAAGATCGAGCAAGTCAAGAATTTTTTCTTTTATGACTCTGACGAAATGCGCCAGAAATTTTTAGAGAATAATAAAATAACTTTTTTCTTTTTGGGTAAAAAAGCTTCCGACAGCCCCGATTTTCTAACCTGGGAAAAGAAGGCTTATTTTAAAAAAGTATATGAGAGTTCTCATACCAAAATATTAATACCAGTAAAACATGGAAATTTGACGTTAGATTGAAATTTGAATGTCTTTAATGTTACTATAATTCTAGCATGCGAAAACCTGCCTTTACTCTCATCGAGTTATTAGTCGCTGTTACCATCGTTGCCATCATCGCTGGACTTTTTGCCCTCAACGTTTCCGGCAATTTAGCCAAGGCCCGCGATGCGAAGAGAAAAAGCGACTTAAGAGCTCTTAAAACTTCCCTTGATCTTTATTATAACGTTAATAATATCTATCCTCCTTCGGATTCGACCTGGCCGGCTTTTTCTGGTGATAATCGTATTAAGGGTTGTGGAGCCTTATCCTCACCTACTAACTGTACTTGGGGGGATCCCTGGACTCAAGACGGAGTAACTTAAATGGGTGCTCTGCCAAAGGATCCTAAATCTCAATGGTCCTATTTTTACTTGCGTGCCCCCCAAGGCCGTTTAAGTTATATCATGGTTACTAAATTGGAAAGAAGTTTTGATCCGGATATCGCAGCGTCGCAAACTAATTGTCAGGATACAACATATGGTTTTGTGTATTCGGATCCATCCTGGTATGTAATGTGCGACGCAAGGTAAATTAAAATTTAAAATGTACAATTAAAAATGAAGAGAGCATTTTCATTAATCGAACTTCTGGTCGTCATTTCAATCATGGCGATGTTAGGCAGTTTGGCTTTGAGTGCCTTTTCCACCGCGAGAAAACAAGCCCGAGACTCGCAAAGAAAAAACGAATTAACACAGTATAAAACGGCCCTCGAGTCATATTACGTCGCCAATAGCATCTATCCTGTCTAC
The DNA here is from genome assembly GCA_964372475.1 of uncultured Gammaproteobacteria bacterium. Taxonomy (GTDB): domain Bacteria; phylum Patescibacteriota; class Microgenomatia; order JACPZF01; family JACPZF01; genus JACPZF01. The sequence continues at coordinate 3,607 of CAYJSC010000008.1, forward strand.
TCCGGTAGCCCGGCCATTTCCAATCAGTTTCAAGGCATTTTTGATCAAAACAGCTCTTACATTCAAACCTATATGGGAGGAACGACCTTGCAAGGCGTTAATGCCGCTGATAATTACGTTTATTACTATTTAAGCGATGGCATAAAGTATAAACTTTGGGGCAAAATTGAACTTGGCGATTATTTTGAGATTTGTGCAAATGGAAAAAGTGGTGCTTTAAAATCACAAAGTCTAAATACCGCCAGTTTAAATTGCGACTTATGATGAAAAAGAAAAAAGGCTACACTCTATTGGAAATCTTAGTGGTCATGGGAATAATTGGCATACTAATAGCCGTTTCCTCATCAGCGTTTTTATCAGCTCGCTTAACGGCCAGGGACGCACGACGCAAAACTGATCTCGAGCAAATAAGAGGAGCCCTAGAAACCTATAAGGCGGATAAAAATGTCTATCCCGGAGCACAAAGTACACCGACTCAAAGCAGCGGGAATACCAGCGTTCTATCTGTTTTTCTTGTTAGCGGCAACAATCAGTATATTTCGATAATTCCCTCTGACCCGATTTCAACGATGCAATATTATTATATCCCGACAGCCACGGGTTATTATCTCTGTGCTTCCCTTGAAGGCCAACCCGGTATTGCTTCGACTAATTGCGGTAGCGCAGATTGCGGTATAAATAGTGGTTCGACGAGAGTGTGTAATTATGAAGTCAGAAATCCCTAAGCTATTATACTCGGGATTTACCTTAATCGAATTGTTGGTGGTTTTTTCGATGGCGGTAATTTTTGCCATCTTTACAATTCCGTCTTATATTAATTTTAACAGGTCGCAAGAGGTTAAACAGTCAGCTTTGTTTCTTAAATCGCAAATAAGAAAGGCGCAAAATAGCAGTTTATCCGGAGAAAAATCGACCACCAGTTGTAGCCAAAGCGACGTTTTGACGGGATTTTTTGTCGAGCTGGTAGTCAACCAAACGAGTTTTGCCTATGGCGGGCGCTGTGGTGATATTGATTTTAATAAAACCACGCTTAAATTGCCTTCCACCAACACTAAAATATCAGGTTTTTATGACGCCACATCTTTGCCCACCCCCGGTTGCAGTGTTTTTACTCCCGCTAATGGTTCTCTACGGTTAAATTATCGCCCGGTTGCTAAAGGAATCGATTTTTATAATTGGAATAGCGCCATTGGTAGTGGTTCCAATCTAAATTACGGGAAAATTGCCATTAAGCTATCCGATGCTAACGCTAACGACTATTTTATCGTTATCAGCTCCGGTGGAGAAATTTATGATGTGGCAAGTTGTTAAAAAGAAACCTGGTCAAAGCATGATTGAGACTTTAATCGCCTTGGGAATTGGGGTGTTAATTATTGTGGCGTTAGTACAAAGTATTGTTACAAGCGTTAAAAATTCCCAGTTTGCTAAAAACCTAACCCTGGCGACTAGATATAGCCAGGAAGGAATCGAATGGGTGCGAAGCGTGCGGGACAAATTGGGTTGGCCGAGCTTTTACAATAGTTTTAACGCCAAAACCAAATGTTTAGGAGGCAGCGACTACACCGTCTGGAGCGAAACCCTTCCCTGCACGACCAATGCTGGCGATATCTTTTCCCGGCAAGCCAATTTTTCCGATCCCGAAGGATTAGGAAATCAGATTCTCATTGTGGTTACGACTTCCTGGAGCGATACGACCGGCAATCATAAATCCGAACAGCAGACCTATTTAACGAGATGGAAGCAATAAATTATGTCGATAAAACTTACTAGAAAATCTCCCGGCTACACTTTAATAGAAACTTTAATTGTTTTTGGGATCATCGGGCTGGTCTCCGTTTTCGGTTTAAATATTTTAACGACCATTCTAAGAGGAAATTCAAAAACAGCTGTGACGACCGAGATTAAGCAGAATGGTAATTATGCCTTGGACATCATGAGCTATTTTGTTCGTAACGCTCTTAGTGTTGAGAGTTGTACCTCGTCTTCGCTTTCGCTTCGGCAATGGGATAATTCTATCGTAACGTTTTCACTACTGCCTAAGGTGGATGCGATATCTGGCAGATTAAATGCTCGGATCGCGAGCAATTCTTCGGTGTTAACAAACGCTGATGCCAATAATGGCGTTAGCATTTCGGGGTTAAGTTTTACTTGTACAAATACTACTCCTCCGGTGGTTTCGATTAGTTTTCAAATTGCCCAGTCAGCTTTTTTACCAGATAGGCCGGAACTAAAAGGCAGCGTCAATTTTCAAACCAACGTGTCCTTACGAACTTATTAAACATTTACACATTCGACGTTGCTCAGTGTCAATCCACAGCAAGCATTAACCGAGTCGAGGGATTGACTTTTCTTTTGCATAGTTTATAGAATGAAATTAGGAGTTAATTTGCCAAAAATACAAAAGGGTCAAGTTATTATCATTATTCTTCTAATTTTAGTCGTTGTCCTTACGGTTGGACTTTCAATTGCCACCAGAACTGTAACGGATATTAAACTAGCCCAGCAGACAGAGCTTTCCAGCCGCGCTTTTAACGCCGCCGAAGCCGGTATCGAGTCTGTTTTGGCAGGGCAAAACCCGAGCGGCTCGGTCACCGTTGGTTCAGGCGGAAATACTTCTAATTACAATGTCTCAGTGCAAACAGTCGGAGGTGCGGCTGGCCAGGCCTTTGTTTTTAATAAAGCGATTGCCAAAGACGACACGCAGCAGATTTGGTTTATTGGGCATAATACCGATAATAGTTTGAATTTAAGTGATCCGAAGAATTTTAACTCCAATCAACTCTGGGTTTTTTGGGGCAACACCGGTCAACCAACAGGAAATACAAGTGCGCCCGTTACGCCGGCGCTGGAAGTCACCGCCATCTATAAAGATAGTACTGGCTACAAACTAGCGCGAGGTGTTTATGATCCAAACTCTAGTCGGGTGGCAAGCAATAATTTTATTTCCTCAGGAATTGAAACCGCCGGTGGTTATACCAACAGTAAAATTCAATTTCGTAAACAGATTGACCTAAGCTTGGCGCCTTTTTCGATCAGCGGCATTGGGACGACAACGACTCTTTATGCTCTCAGACTTCGCCTCCTGTATAATGACAGCCCGCAACTTCTCGGAGCGCAACCTTTTACGGCTAGTGATACTTTTCCGACCCAAGGACGTTTAATATCTTCTACCGGCAATGCGGGCAATGTTTTTCGCAAAGTGGAAGTTTTAGAATCTTTCCCGGCTCTTCCCCCTATTTTTGACTACGTCTTATTCAACGGATCGTCAAACTCGCTTTCAAAATGAAAAATGAGAATAAAATTCCTCTTGTCATTATTGGCATCTCAGCAATAGTCGTTCCCCTATTATTGTGGTTTTTCTCAAGTGTCTTTACCAGATCTCGCTAAGTTCTTATGAATGCTAAAAAAATAATTATTGTCGTTTTGGCTGTTTTAATATTGCTGGGAGATTTTTTCGGCTCCTTTTATTTTATCGCAGGTATTAAACCAAGTGATTTGTTGAATAGAATTAATCCAAATAAAGTTATCAATAACTTACTGCCTAACATAGAGCTGCACAAAAATAACGTTAGTGAAACAGAAGAAGCCATTACTTCGGATATTGAATTAATAAGCGATGATTTGTTAAAAAATAAAATGATACCCGTCATAAATACTAAAAAAATAAAGATAATGCTTAAAAGCCGTGACGAATATTCAAATCTTACTCCAAAAATAATTATTAAAGCTCCTGATTTAACCAATGAAAGAATTTATTGGGAAAGAGATTTTGATTTGGTAAACGTTAAATCGCAAAACGGCAATCGGTATGAATTTGATATCAGTGATTTTTATCAGACTGGAACCTTTCTAATAGATCTAAATTTTTATGACGAAAACGGAAGTATCATTTTTGCTCTTTTGAACCAGGCGGTCATTTTTGGCAGAAGACCTAAAATCTCCAGCGCGTCAATTAAAACCTTAGACAATAAGGAGGTTGCCGTAAATGTTTCCTTTGAACAAGAGCATTTACGGCCCGATCCTGCTTGGGAAATATACGCCGTGGTTTGCAATAAGGATCAATGCGCGTTTGCTAAAAAAAATATGGCAGAAGGATGGCCGAAGGAGCTGAAGCTAGATCGCAGGATAGATGGTAGAAATTTGACCATAACTTTAATTATAAAGGCCAAAGATTTAACAGGGTATGTTAACTCATATGCGAGAAATTAAAAAACTATTTTTAATTAGCCTGATTTTGGGATTGGGACTTTTTACGCTTATAAATACAAGCGGAGTTGCTTACGCTGAATGTAATTGTCCTGGTAATGATTGCGATCATTGCGGAGGCGATGGTGTGAATTGGGGAAGAAGCAGCGGCTGCGGTGATTTTTGTAGTAGAAATCCCGGGGATTGCGGTGTGTCAGGAACATGCGATAGTGGTAGTAGCGGCGATACAGGTTCAGGTTGCATTCCTAATGACTTTAATAACTGGTATTGCCCAACGGCGTGTAATGCTAATGTTTGGGGTGAATGGTCTGGTTGTACTGCCACTTGTGGCGGTGGAACCCAAACTCGCGTAAATCAATGCGGTTCTAGCCAATCCCAAGCTTGTAATACCGAGTCTTGTTGTAATCCCAACGATTGGAGCGGGTGGAATCCGGTTTGTACGGCTGATAATTGCGATAAAGCGACACAAAGCCGAACGAATGCTTGCGGAAGCGTAGAGAGTAGAAAATGTTCCTGTATTATTACCTACCCGTCAACTACTCCTACTCCGACGATAATAATAAATCCTTCAATAACCTCTGGTCCTAGTCCAACTCCAAGCGGTGCAACTCCGACTCCCAAACCTCCAACCTCTGGTTTTATCAGCTGGTTTAAAACAAAGGGTGGGGACGTTCATAGCAATAGGGATATTATTGTTTCCTTGCCTTCGCTTTTGGAAAAATTCGCCACTTTTCTAGTAACCGTCAACGGATTGTCTTCATTTGCCGCGGGAAGCGAATATGATGCAAGACCGGATTTAGCGAGCGAAAAAAATTGGTATTGGTATTCCCCGCCTTATGGCAAAGTGACTTTTTCCGAATTGGAAGGATTTTTTGAATACTACACCCATTTTAAACCGGTGACGAAAAAAATTGCGGCTAACGAAATAAATAATAATTTCTTCGCAAAGGAAGCGGGAAATGGTATGAGTATACCTATTGTACAGATTGATCCAAATAATGGTACCGTTGCTACGACTGAAGATGTGACGCTTTCCGGAAACCGCCAGTTAATTTTATACATAAACGGGGATCTGATGATTAAAAACAATCTCTTTTTCACCGACGACGCGGGTATCATTTTTGTTATAAAAGGAAATCTCAACATCACTTCGTCG
>CAYJSC010000008.1:8978-9805 GCA_964372475.1 uncultured Gammaproteobacteria bacterium
ATGGGCGGCGGAATTTTCGTCCACCGCACCGGTGATGGGATGTTTTTTGTCGATAAAAACGTTAACACGACAGATAAGAACATTGATACTCCTCTTGTTATTAAAGGAGCAATAATGACAAGTAAGAATGGCAGGATTTTTGGCGAGTCGAGAAAAGTCAGCAACGTTCTTGTTCCTTCGGAATATATTATTTTTGAACCAAAATATTTAGTTAAATTTAGCCAAGTTTTGGGAAGAACCTCTTTAATGTGGAAAGAGGTGGCACCATAATTACATCCGCTCCGGTGTTTCAATTCCTAATAATTTCAAACCGTTTTTTAGGACTTGCGCGGTAGCCTCGGTAATTTTCAGTCGCACTTCCCTGCTTTGCCCAGCTGCTTTTAGGATGGGTAATTTATCGTAAAAATAATTAAATTTTTGCGCCAAATCATAAAGATAGTTGCAGATTAAATTCGGCGCATAATTTTTTGCGGCGCTTAAAATGACTTCAGGAAATTTATAGAGAGTGCGCAAAATAGCTAGCTCTTCTGCTTCTAACTTGTCATTGCGGGCGACCGAAGTGAGCGAAGAAAGCTGATTTTTCATTGAGATTGCTTCGTCGCTCGTTCCACTCGCTCCTCGCAATGACAAAGAAGATTTTATCAAGACGGATCTTGCCCGGGAAAAAGTATACTGCAGATAAGCCGAAGAATTGCCATGTAAATTAAGCGCTTTTTCCCAAGTAAAAATCGTATCCATTTTATAATTTTGCGATAACTGACTATACTTTATGGCGCCGATTCCTAAGGCTTTTGCGACTTCCTTTTTTTCTGTTTCTGGCATCTCAT
>CAYJSC010000008.1:9815-10897 GCA_964372475.1 uncultured Gammaproteobacteria bacterium
CCAAAGAGTTTTTCATAAGAGTTTCGGCTCTACTAATGGCTTCATTTAAAACATCTTCTAGCCAAATAATTTTTCCTTTTCGGGTTGACATGACGCCTTCCGGAAGCCTCATCGTGCCGTGACCGATATGAATTCTTTGTGAGCGATTACAAATACCCAGCATTTCCTCAGCCCAGAAAACTTGTTTCCAATACAATTGTTGTTGTAGCCCCACCTCGTTCATAATTAAAATATCTTTCCCCCAAGTTTTTATACGATAGTTGTCGCAAGCAATATCACGAGTTTGATATAAAGTCGTACCGTCAGACTTTAAAATCATTAACGGAGGAAGCTCATTGTCGGGAAAATAAATTACTAGTGCTCCTCTATCGACTTTCGCAATACCTTTATTTTTAGCCAACTCAAGAATTTCCTGCATTCTATCTTCGAAAAAACTTTCGCCAAGCATCATGTCAAAATGAACTCCTAAGATTTTGTAGATTCTATTAAACTCTTTCATCGAAAGATCGTAACAAAATTTCCATAGCCTTCTTGCTTCGGGATCTTTTGCTTCGAGTTTTTTAAACCAGTAGCGGCCTTTTTCTTCGAGACTGGTACCACGATATTGGGTTAAACCTGTGTCCTCGACCGTTTCCAGGTTGGCTTTTTCAGCCTTGGCATCCTTAGCTTCTTTATCAACTTCTTCGTGAAACTTAACATAGAGAGCGACTAATTCTTTTACCGGGTTTTTACTCTCAGAAATCTTTTTTTCATCACCCCAAGTTTTAATGGCATAAATCATCTTCCCAAACTGAGTCCCCCAATCGCCCAAATGATTATCGCGCAAAACTTTAAAGCCACTAGAGTAAAGTATGTTCGCAATGGAAAAACCAATAATGGTAGAAAGAAGATGCGCAATGGTAAAAGGTTTAGCAATATTTGGCGAGGAATACTCAACAATAGTAGTTCTATCTTTGCCTATATTTAATCGGCCAAAATCATCTTGTTTTACAAAAATAGTCGAGAGCTCTTTTAAAAGGTATTCAGGGCTTAGCCAAAAATTAATAAACCCTGGTCCGGCAATTTCAATTTTTGCTAGAGAT
>CAYJSC010000009.1:0-9917 GCA_964372475.1 uncultured Gammaproteobacteria bacterium
TTATGGGACAATTAATTACAGTGCAGTTACTTTTTTTTATTCCTTTTTTTATTAAATCATCAACTGTGGAGTTTGCGTCCGTCCAAAATTTAACATTTTCATATAGCCGAAAATATAGCGATTCAATTATTTTCCCAAGCTTATTAATAGGAAATCTGTACATATAATCCCAAATTTCTCCTGCTACTTCATGAATAAAAGCAACTTTTGGTTTTTGAACGTAAAGGGGAGTAAAAAAAGGTATACCATGAATTTCATCTATAACGATGTCAAATTTCCTACCGGAAAAGAAATAATAAAGAGGTGCCAGCAAAAAAACTGTGAGCTGGTTACCTTTTCTGACTATTTTTACTCCATCAATCTCTTCCTCAAATAAAGCCTGGGGAAACCTTGAAGTAAACCAAAAAACTTGATGTCCTGCTTTCACCCACGCCTTCGCGTGTTCCATCGTGACAATTTCTGCCCCGCCTGACTTAGCATTTTTGGGATCACGCCAATTGAGTATTAATATGTGCATTATCTTAAATATTAACTCGGAAATTCAACTCGGGGTCATAGCGCCACTTTCGTTTATTGCTATCATCGTAGTAATGAAGCAGATTTAAGCGATAGTACACCGCCAGAGTGTCCATAAAAGTTTTAAATAAAATATATAAAAAAGATTTTGTCATAATGGTGCTGGAAAAATTATAAGTTAGTTCGACTGGAGATTCATAAATTCTTTTAAATCCGAGGTGTCTTGCTACGGCCAACATTTCTACATCAAAAACAAATTGCTTAACTAGAAGCCTAGGAAGAACGCTCTCTAGAACCTCTCTTTTAAAAATTTTCATTCCGGTTTGAGTATCTCTTACTTTTAAACCAAACAAAAACCAAATCCAAATCCGGGAAAAAAAACTTAATATTTTTCTTGACCAGGGATAAACAACTTTCGATACCGGATGCAACTTAGAACCAACAATAACGTCAGCGTCATACCAGTCCATATGCTCAAGCATCAGCGGAATACCATTCGGGTTTAGATCTCCTCCCGCATCAATAAAGGCAATATAACTTCCTTCTGCTTGAGCCATACCGAATCTTACCGCGTATCCTTTTCCGTGATTATGATTATAACCGATGACTTTGAGTTTGCTTGATTTTATTGTTTTTAGCTTGTTAAAGGTTTGGTCATATTTTTTTCCGTCGACGACGACAATAACTTCATAATCGTAACGGATTTTTTTTAAGATATCAAGAATGTTTTGGATATCCCTTACGATTGTCTTTTCTTGACCGTAGGTAGGAACTATAATGGAGACCAATTTTTTATCGTCTGCTTTCATATTTGTAGTATATTAACAAACTTATTAGGAGTAAGAAAGTGGCAACAATGGAATCATAAATAACTATTTTTAGTTCACCATGCCACAAAACAATCAACACTATTTGGAGGATAGCAAAAAAAAGAGGAAAAACTGCCATTTTGGTTTTGCTTATAGACAAAAAATAATTTATAAAAACGTTTGACAAACTATAAAGAGAGATAAAGATTCCAAAACTAAATAATATTTCTTTACCCAAAAGAAACTTATTGCCAAAAAGTAATTGGAGCATAAGTTCTGGAAATAAGAAATAAATTATATTAATAGATAAGCTTATAAGGATAACGACAAATACTGTTAACCAAAAAGTTTGGCGGAAATTTTCTCCTTTTGCGTGTTTTTGCGAAATCATAGGAAACATTACCGCAATCAGAGAAGAAGATGCGTAAAAAATAATTTTACCCAAAACAGAAACGGCAGCATAAATGCCTGTAACTGTATCAGAAAAGTAATGTTTTACTAAAATGATATCGTTGCTAAATAAAGAGGTCAGGCTGAAAGTGACGATAAGGGATGGTAAATAATAAAATAATAATTGTTTCTTTTCCTTAAATTCAATTTTCGATGGCTTCCCTAAAGATAACGTCGAATCTGAAAAAAGATAACTGCAAAGGCTGGCCATTAACATCGCTATCGCCACACCTAATACTTGCCAACCCAAATATATGAAGATTACGGAAAAAATGATTTTTAAAACGACCTCAATAATCGTGTTTAAATTATAGGCGAAAAAATTTAGTACGCCGCTAAAAAAAGAACGAATATGGATTAAGATCAAAGCTAACGGAAAGCTTATAATTGCAAAAAAAAGCGGCCTGGCATCCTTAAGATTTAAAAAGGAAGACCAGTAGGGAATTATTAAAATTAAGATAATCCCCAGGATAATTCCAAAAACCAACAGTCTGTCTCTTGACCAATAATAAAAACTGCTTAATCCTTCTTCATTTCCTTTTCCCTTCAGCGTCGAAACGTATTTAACAACTATCACACCGACAGACAGCGGTATAATGCCTATAATATACAACGAGGAAATAATACCCTGTAAAACTCCATATCCGGCTGGTCCCAACATTCTTGCTACGATTAGATGAAAAAGATAATTACCAAAATTAACCATGGTGGCCCCGCCGAACATGATTAAGCTACCGGTAAAAAATTGCTGCGAAAAAAAATTTTGAAATATTTTTTTCATAAGCTAAGCCACCCAATATCCTCTCGTAAAAAACATCGTGGCTATAAATAATATAACCAGAAACACGCCGAGTACAAACATTCTTTTCCTAGCTGTTTTTAAAATACTTGGCAATAGTATAAACAAAGGAAACATCGTGACGGCAAAGCGAGGCATACTTAAAAAAGTGCCGGTTAAAGTCGGAACAATAAATGAAAGACAGGTAAAAATCCAATATGATTGTCGCATTTTATTAATTCCATAGATAAGTAGTCCCATAATCCCCATGCTTGTAACAAACTCAAAAAGAGAAATAAGATATTGATAATTAAAACTTGCGGTGACTAATATCTTCAAATAACGAAATATTACTTGCGGCAATAATATTATGCTAGAATTAGTTCTACCGGCACCATAGGCTGACTGAACGTGATAAAAATAAAATGGGTCACCATAATTTTGGTTAAGCCAATACATGTATAAAACAAGGCCCAAAGGAATAAGAAGTAGCCACAAAAAAGAGCGCTTGTCAGCGCGAGTTGAAAGGAAATACTCTACTGCCAATGCCGGCAATAGTAAAACACCTACAAACCTAGTCGCACTTGCCAATGCTCCTAAAATACCTGCCAACCACCACTTTTGTTTTCTTGCTGCGTAAAAACAGGCCATCGATAAAAGCAAAAAAAGAGATTCGCTGTAAACCCCGGCAAAGTAAAATGAGGTTGGAAATACTATAAGAAATAATAATGGCCAATAAGCTTCTTTTTGCGGCCGATCGAGTCGAACTAGTTTATAAAACACATAAAGTCCCACTAAGAAAGAAACATTAGCAATAAGTTGTCCGATACGCACGTAATCTATTAAGGTAAAGAGTGAAATATACTTCATTAAAAGCGGATATAAAGGAAAAAACGCCTGTTCAAATTGTCTGTAGCCAAAACTGGCAATACCAAGATAGTGAACCCCGTCAAAATTTGCCCAGGACCAAATTAGGGGGCTTTGAAAATAATTTTTCGCTTCTCCGCCTAAGAAACTTAATTTGACCGGCAATGCTAATCCTAAAATCATTGCTAGTATGAGGTATATTCTCCAGCCTAAAAAAAGGGTTAATATTTTTTTCATTTTTTAATTGTTTGGAGTAGAATCGCATCGCCTTTTTGGTAATAAACAACAAACGTTTTACGAAGGAGAAGTTGTGATACTTCCCTTTGCAACGTTTCTACTGTACCTCCCAACCAAGTATTAATTATTGGCTGGTTTTTATGCAGATCCAAAAAAATAAAATCAGCTTTATCGAGATTTTTTGGGTAATAATATAAATGCTCTCGATTAGCTACATGCGGCGCTAAATTATTTTGTGTAAGTAAGTAAGCCTCTTTCGGAATTCTTTTTATTACTTCTTCGTTATCACTCATCCATGTTTCGTAGGCATAAAATTGTTTTTTAAAAAGCGTGTTTAAAGGAAGATGCAAATACCAATCCATGATGAGAGAAACAACAATAATGAATGAAGGAATCGTCAAAAAAAGTATATTTTTTCTTATTTTCACAAATTTTAAGCTCTTTAATTTTTCGATACCGAGAATTGTTCCAAAAGATAAAATTGAACTAAGATGCACCCGATAGTGAAGAAAAATATCCCACCTCCCGCTAAACTGACTGCTGATAAAATTGATTAAAAAATGGGCGATGGCCACGATGAAAAACCATCCTGAAAGCAAAGGTAAGAAAAGAAATGATGCAAGAGTTAGAAACATCGTGCGAGTTTTGAGCGGTGAATCAAATAATACCACCGCCCATTGCCACAGATTTTTAGGAAGTTCCGGAGTATCAAAAACTTTCGCAGAAAAAACTGATAGTTTAGGCATTATCACTTTAGTTACCAAAAAAAAATAAGAAAGATTTAGAATTAGAAGGAAAAAACCTAATTTGGTGTTTTTTTTGGAAATCATAAGATAGAAGGCAATTGCAGCTAAAAGTAAGGGTGCGTCTTCTTTAGTACCCATGACAAGAACGGTAAGGAAAAAAAGTAATTTCCAGTTACCCTTAAAGAGAAAATAAAAAAGCCAAGGTAAAAAAATAGCTGTATAAGTCGCAGTGTGAAAATCAAAGGTTAAAGCAAACTGGGTTCCCAAAAAAACAAGATAGCCAAATACTAAAGCAAATGACAAGTAAAAGGATTTTAATCTTTCCTTAGCTAGTAAATAAATTGGGTATCCGCCGAATACGAATAAAACCGATTGTAAAATAAGAAGAATTTTAGGATCCGACCATAAGTAATAGATAGGGGCCATTAAAATTAGACTGGGTGTAAAATGGTCAGCCCAAACCAAATCTCCGTAGGTTGGGTAAAAAGTAACTCGCGGCAACTTTAAATTTATGTATGACCAAAAAGTTTGTACATAAATACCAAAATCCAATCCTGTTTGAAAATGGTTATGCTTTATGACTGCAACAAAAGAATAAATGAAACTAAAAAAAATAATTAGAAACCAGATACCGTATTTTTCTAAACCCCGGAGATACTTGGGTTCCTTCTTAATTATTGTTACTGACTTTATCATATATTTTAAGTGTTTCCACCGCGGTTTTTTTCCAACTAAATTTACTGGCCTGTCTTAGGCCTTCTTCACTAAGATTTATCCGTAACCCTGGTTCGTCAAGGATAGATTTTAAAGTTCCGACCATTTCTTTAATATTTTCCGGATTAAAATATAAAACCGCGTCTCCTCCTACCTCTGGTAAGGAAGATTTATTGCTGCAAAGCACCGGACATCCGCAAGCCATGGCCTCTAAGAGAGGCAGGCCGAAACCTTCGTAAAAGGACGGCTGGATATAAACACTGGCTAAATTATAAATTGCCGCGAGATCAAAATTAGAAACGTAACCGAGTTTTACTATCTGCTGAGTTATTTTTAGATTATCTGCCAAGTTATTTATTTTTTGTACTTCTGCCAGCGAAATATCTAAGAAAGCCTTTCCCACTAAAACCAATTTTATTCCTTGATTTCTTGATTCCTTGTTTCCTTGATTCTTAACCCTCGCAAAAGCTGTTAGTAGTCCTTCTATATTTTTATTCCAGTTTACATCTCCCACATAGAGAAGGTATTTTTCGGGTAGACGAAACTGACTTTTGATTTTGTTTAATTTTAATTGGTCTGTTATTGGTTTAAAAACCTCTGCCGCGGCAAGTGGAATTACTAGTATTTTATCTATACTAATACCAATTATTTCGTTTACATCCTTTTTGGAATTTTGTGAGTCGGTGATAATAGCCTGACAGTTTTTTAGAGAAATTTTTTGGATTCGCCATTTTATTTCTCCCTTAACGCCCCGCGGAAATTTATCCGGAAATTTTAAAGGAATTAAATCGTGCACGGTAACAACGGTCGGTTTATTTTTCAATAAAGGTAAAGTTAAAAAAAACGGATCAAAAAAAGGATAGTGAACAATATTCGCATTTTTTGGTACTTTTTTTACAAATTCAATAATCTGATAATTTCTTTCTGTTAATTTCTTAAGTGCCAACAAAAAGGAATTAGTATATGAACCTGTTCCCCTAGTACTATTAACATTATTTAATGGACTTACATTAAAAGCTATTTTCATTTTATGATCCTTAGATATTTAATATAGGCCTTAGCAAATAGAAGTCCGGAAAAGAAAGCAAAAATAAAGCCGTAATAGCCATCCATAAAACCTTTATGGCGAACGAATAAGAGAAAAAAAGTGTCAATAGGTTTTATCAGAAGATATTTAAGAGCAGTTAAAATATTTAGCGGGATTTTTTCGTCCGCAAGTTCCTTGACAGTAAGGTCTGTATACCTATTATTATTGGTTAAATATCTTGCTAAAGTTGGTGCGGTGTAATGAAATAAATCATTTTTTAGAGTTCCTACTTCACCGTTAATTTCAATCTGTTCATGAACAGATTTACAAGGAAAATGACCTTTACCATGTTTAAAAAGTCTGATGACCGGATCTGGATATTGTCCACCCTTTCGCATCCAATGTCCGAGAAAAAAATTTTTCCTCTTTAGGAAGTATCCTTCAGCTTTATTTTCCTGATTAATGGTATGAACTATTTCTTCTCCCAGCTCACTGCTTACTACTTCATCCGCGTCTAATTGCAAAATCCAGTCGCCAGTCACCATCTCAACGGCTTTTTGTTTATTGATATGAAAAATTGGAGGGTTATCTGTTACAGTTACTTTGGCATTAAAACTTTTAGCAATTTCAACGGTCTTGTCAGAAGAACCGCCATCGACCACAATTATTTCATCGGTTATGGTTTTTACCGACTCCAAACACTTGGCCAGATTTTCTTCTTCATTATAGGTAGCGAGAACGACGGAAAGCGACATATTTAACCACAAGTATACCAAATAAGGCCGCAAAACTAATTAAGGAAAGGTAATTTGCAAAACTTCTTAATTTAGTATCTGTAAATCTTACTTCGACTACATGCTTACCCTTTGGAATTTTAAATGTTATAAGTCCAAAATGATTTTTGTCTTGATACTCTATTAATGCCTTTTCAGATTTATCAACCACAATTTCCCACCCAGGAAAATAAACCGTGTTATCTAGGAGTTGTATTTCATTTTCCGCAGAGACCTCATAAACATGTGTCGTACTATTTCTTTTAAGTTGTTTAATGCTTCCAATACCACCGATTAGCTCTATCGCGGCTTTTGGTTTTTGTTCCATTCCCCTTATTGACCACTTCGGAGAACTCTCGCCGGTATCGGTTGTGCCTCTATAATTATATTTAAAAAAATCGTCGTTCTCCTTCAGAAATCCTTTAGGCTGCCAAAATGTCATAGTGCTTACGGATGCCAGTACCATAAGAAGTATTAATAAAATTAATTGCAGGTTCTTCTTAAATAACAACACTACACTTACTGATAGCAAGGCTGAAGTTAAAACGCTAAGAGAAAGAAAGCGCCACGGGAATTGAAATTTTTGTAAGATTGTCACCGTTTGCCAAATCGGCAAAGAAATTTTATTTAAGAGCAAAAAGCTAATCCAAAATCCAACTTCGGTTAGAAAAATAAACCAAAATGTAAAATTCTTTTTTTGATTTTTGGCTAAAAAAATGATTCCCGCCAAAACTGCAATCCACTGTGCCCATCCGATTTCTTTGGATAAATAACTACTATTTCTTAAATTCCAGGGTGAATAGAAAAAATCAACAAGAGCAGGAAATCTGCTTATATAATCGTCTTTAGTTAAGATATCGCGAAGGGTATATTTCCCTTCTTCTAAAGCCGGCAGCCAAAAAAAAGATGAAAATCCAAATCCCAAAAGTAAGGACAATAGTGTTCGATATATGGTATTACGGCTACGATTTAAATACCATACCGCTATTATTAAATATAAGAAAAAAAAGGGCAGAAACATTAAGGAAATAGCGTTGTGGGAAAGAATCAAGAGACCAAGAGACAAGGAGGATAATATTATATATAAGGTATTATCTGATTTTATAAGTTTGGTAAAACTCCATAATACTAAAGGCATCGTCATGAAAGCTAGGTGTTCACCCAAAGCCGCACGTACATAAAAATCCATAAAACGGTAAGGCGCGAAAAGATATAAAATGGAAATGAAAAAACCGGCTTTTTTGCCAAAAATCTCACTACTAAATAAATACATAAATATTCCGGACAAAACGTAAGAAACGGCAAAAGTAAGTTTTACAGAAGTCACAAAGGAAAATCCTAAAAAATGCCAAACTGACCCGATGTAATTTGATAAGGGATATAAAAACATTAGAACCGGATGTCCAAATCCCATATTTAAGTTGCCCGCCCAACGCGGAATCAGATTGCCTTCTTGCAGTGATTGGTAAAAGGCTACTAGTCTGGCGACATGCGACTCGGCATCGTGTCCGGCAAACATCCCAGGATGAAGTAACGCTAAAAGTGGCAGTAAAGATAAGGCTATTATCAACAGTAGATAGGGCCTCTCAAAATTCTTACTATTGCCTGCCAGCCAGCGGATTACTTTTGAAATTTGATATTTGACATTTGACATTTCGATATCATCCTTCCACCAAGTATATTGCCGGCTTTTTGTCGGGATAATTAATGGTTTTGATAATTTTTACGCCTCCGGAAAAATCCTGCGGCCGCCCGACGTATAGCGTTTTGATATTTCTTTCTTCTTTGTCCCACTCGAGAAATTTAAACTCATATTTATCTAAAAATAAATGGCTCCAATTGTTGAAATCGATGGCGTTAGATCCGCCAGCCTGAAGATACTTATGCGGATCATACTTTGTGTAAAACAAATAAAAAATATACGGTTGTTCAAGTTTGCCGGAAAAGACAATTCTCTGATACTTCGGAGAAAGCTTTTCTGTTTCCTCAATCGCCTCTTTATACCCATACTGCCAATAGGAAGCATATTCATAGCTAAGATGGTAATGATAAATCTTTAGATAATAAAATACGTTTGCTAAAAACGTTAGACAAAAAACCGTAAGCAGAATGGTTCCAAATTTTTTAACCACTAACCATTGGTAAAAAGTCAATATTCCTATGGCCGAAAATATTTGAAAAGTGGGTAGAAAAAAATAACTTCTTACCGCGTGTGGCACTTCGTTCGTGGGCGCGGCAGCTACCGGCGCGGCTAGAAACCAGGCTAGTACTAGCCATTTACCTTTTCCTTTACTTCTTAAAATTTGATATAAACCGATTAGGACAAAAGGCAATTCTATTAGATGTAAAACGCCCATATCCGGCGCGTGGTGTCTTCCTACTCCATCCCCGCTTAAAAAAAGCCATTGCGGGGTAAAATGCCACAGATACCCTTCAACAAACCTTAGAACATAAGTAACTCGGCGATTATGCAAAATTTCACCGAAAGGTATATTTAAACCTTTATCTTGGTCGATTTTTTTAACGCTGTCTCGCAGTAATCCTGTTTGATCGCTATAGATGCTTACCCCGGCAAACCGCTTGGTGCCTTCGGGCGAGAATAAAATTAATACCGCCGGTAGGGAAATTATAAAACCGATGACGATTGCGGTGGCAAAGTATTTCTTACTGGCGAAGAGTTTATCTTTAAAAAGCATAAAAAAGACAAAAAGAAAAAGCGGCACGAATACTCTCGTGCTATGATAGGCATAAAGTGATAACGCATAAAACACCGCAGAAAGTGACAGCAAAACAGGTTTTTGCAAACCATAGAGTAAAAAAACCGCCCCCCAAACTATTAAAAATAGCGCCGAGTTAACCTCGAAAGCCGCCCGAGAAAACTGTAAATGCCAAGGAGAAATCGCCAGCAAAAAGGCAGTAAGAAGCGAGAAGTGAGAAGTAAGAACTGGGTTTTTGAGATTTTTACGGAGAACTTCGCACAGGAAGAATACTCCTATTACT
>CAYJSC010000010.1:0-9569 GCA_964372475.1 uncultured Gammaproteobacteria bacterium
GATTCAATTTAATTTACAAACTGCACACCATCTAGCAAACGCTTTCGCTAGATGCCACAAACGATTTTCTTTTGGGGAAATGCACTAATGTCGACGATATTGCTAGCGCTAACTACTACGCGATAGCCTTTTTCTATTAAAACAATACTCAAATCTACTAGTTTACGGCTGTCATATCCAGTACCACCAAAGCTGATGTAAATTGTTTTGCCATCAGGTTTGATATCTTTAAGCCACTGAGGAGATTTCTGCTCGAACCCGTTCCAAAGTATTGGTCCAAGATAGTTAATATTTAGAGACTTATTTACGGGAGGGAGATATTCAGGGATTTCTGGCACAAGATAAGTGATTTTTTGAAAAAGTTTTTCCGGTAAAAAAAATTACAGATTTCTTTTTAGCTGTGATCATTTAAGTATTTCTACAGTGCCGTTGGTGCCATTAACTTTGATCATTTGACCATTTTTTATTTTCTTAGTAACATCTGGTATTGCTACTACAGCGGGAATACCGTATTCTCGAGAAACAATGGCTGCATGGGACAAAGGGCCACCCGTTTCCGTAACCACACCCCCCGCGGCGTGCATCAGGGGGGTCCAAGCCGGGCTTGTAGCCACGGTAACTAATATATCACCTGGTTTGAAGTTACCAATGTCATCGAGTGACAGAACTACCCTAGCGATTCCTGTAACTTCGCCATGACTAGCTGGCCTACCTGTGAACTGCATTTTTGACCTCCTTCCATGCCATAGAAAAAAGTTTATACTCGGAAATTTTAACCCGCTTGGCCAGGCTTAGTAGCATCTGGCGTAAATAATAATCAGCTTGAAATTCATAATAACGTCTGTCTTCACGGAGGGTTACGTTGTTCTGAACTATTTGAAGTAACCAGTTAAATACTGGCACGGGAACTCGTAAGTGTTGGTAAACTTGCTTCAGGCTTTGTTCTCGCTTGTTTCCAGCGGTTTCCACAAGAAACTTAGGGGACAGGGTTAACTTTGATAGGGCTATTAGGGACTCGATGGCTTTCGGCCTTTCACGAAGAGTTGGATACGCCAGATCAATATCTTCAACACGACTACCAAATACCTCTAAGTATTGTTCTAATAATTTCTTTTGAATCGAGAGGTTTTTCTCTTGGCTAATCTCCCAAAGCTTTTGATCAGCTTCGACAGTTTTATTATTGAAGCCAATGAGGAGATTTTGGTATGGAACTTGTTTGTCGGAGACCAAAAACGGATAAAGCGTTTTAAAAACAATCTCCCACCCCCAACTTGGCAAAACCAAGTAGCCACTGTGGACAATATTCCAGGCCGACTTTTTAACCGATTCTTCAATTTGATTAACAAGCTCCATTTCTGAAAATGTTTCGCTTTTATTGTATAAAAGTTTAATCATAGAAATGTGTTTGAGATGTGTAGGTAGGACATGTTTTTTGTGCCACTCATGTAGAGAAAACATTTCCCATACCAGAGTAATGAGAAATCCGATTATCATGGCCACCAAGAAGTTGTGAAAGATGAGCCAGTTTACTAATCCAAAAAAGACCCACAAGAGAAGAGTTCTCGTCAAAAACAATCTAACAGCTAATTTTATTAGATAGGGTAAGCGCAATGTCCTTTCTAATTTGGACATAGGCTTCCTTAACCACTCAGTATTAATACTTGCCATACCAATGAATAAAAACCATTAGTTTTTCCAAGTATACTATAATTCTACCTTAGTCGATCGCACCGTGCGGAAGAGAAAAAAATCGCGCGGGAAAAAAATAACCCTTCGACTTGGCTCAGGGTAAACGGAAGCGAGGCCTCGAAGCGGCCGGCCTGCCCGCCAAAGCTGAAAGCGGAGGCGGGGCTAACCTTTTCGGAATTCAGTTCTAATCCTTCGACTCTGCTCAGGACAAGCTTTTTCGTAAATCTCGACCAAAAGAGAAAAAATCTATTGTTATAGGTTTACTATGATGATATATATTATCATAGTATTTGAAGTTATTTTTGCAATTTCTTTTAAATAGCTTCTAACTATAAGATTATAAATATCTCTCTTCACTTCTGACCGTATCTACTCTAAAAACAATTTCCTCTGCAAATCTCCACAAGAAAACTCCGCGCCAAATACGACAGTGACTTTTGACGTCACGCAAAAAATTTACCTGTCCGCCGAAACTTTAGTGAAGGCGGAAATAACTTTTATTAAACTTAAATGGCGCATCCGGTGGACTCAGTTAGGAATGTGTTCTAACTGCCGACTTCGCCATTAATAACGCCTTCAGTCAAGAACTGAATCCACTCTAAATATACCAACAAAATATAACCGTTGACAATGTTTTCAAATGTGATACAATGTATACATTGTGATTGAAAGGGGGTGAGTATTTTATGCAAGACAAAAAACAGGAAAAGGTTTTACACACTCGTGTCTCAAAAGATCTTTTTGAGAAAGTATCTACCAAAGCAAGAAAACATCGTGTTAGTACATCAAATCTCATAAGAAATCTTGTAGAGGATTACATTGAGATTCATGGAGATGTTTGGGATGCGATCGATAATAAACTTAAGAATTATCTCGACCGCGGCGATGATTCAATAATTGGGTATCAATCGATAATTCTGAATAAAAATACTACTTGTGCTTTCTGTGACAAAAAACTAAAAGCTGGTGCACAAGCGTATATTGGGTTTTTTGAAAAGTCTTCACAAAAAATTGTTGTTTGTGAAGATTGTAAAGAAAAAGAAAAGCCCGAGCAGAAAGATGATCCAAAGGTATAAAATTAGACTATGAAAAACATCATCAGCCACGTTATTCGGCTCGGAGGTATTTTATCTGTTTCTTTACCTTTGGGTTGGGCTATATTTGTAAGACTTAGAAAAAAGGATGATATTTCCAAGAGAGCAACTCTTCTGCGAGAGTCGTTAGAAAAACTTGGATCAGTTTTTATTAAGCTGGGTCAAATGTTGGCCCTCAGGCCCGATGTTATTTCTGATATTTACTGTAATGAACTCTATAAATTGCTTGACGAGGTGCCTTCATTCCCTAAGTCTCAAGTCGAGCAGGTTATCCGCGAAGAACTGGGATATAATACTGACAAGTTATTCAATGAATTCGATTCAACTCCTGTGGCCTCCGCCTCTTTCGCTCAAGTTCACAAAGCAACACTTAAAAACGGAACTATAGTCGCGGTAAAAGTGCAAAGGCCAAACGCAAAAAAACTTGTCGAATCTGATTTATCAATACTTCGAAAGATAGCATGGTTAGTTGATGTATTATTTAGACCGTCCAACAAACTCAGTAATATCGTAGAGGAGTTTGAATCTTGGACAAAAGACGAGCTAAACTACGAGCTAGAAGCCGCAAACATCGAAAAGTTTAACGAGGTAGAAAAACTTGTTAAAGATGGCATACGAGGGCCAAAAGTATATCGAAAATTTTCAGCTCCAAGAGTACTAACAATGGAATATATTGATGGTTTTAATCTCAGTCATAT
This sequence comes from uncultured Gammaproteobacteria bacterium, assembly GCA_964372475.1. Classification (GTDB taxonomy): domain Bacteria; phylum Patescibacteriota; class Microgenomatia; order JACPZF01; family JACPZF01; genus JACPZF01. Next base: position 3,482 of record CAYJSC010000010.1, read on the forward strand.
TATTCGATCAAGAAAGGAGAAAAATTCGGCAACACTAAAAGAACTCAAGCTGCTAGGATTTGATGGAAAAGAGATAGTCAGCCACTTGATTAGAAACACATTGGAAATGTCCCACATTCATGGATTTTTTCATGCTGATCCCCATCCGGCAAATATAATTTTTACCAAAGACAAGGAATTGGTGTTTATTGACTTTGGAATAATGGGGACACTTTCAAAAAGAGAACGAATTTTGATATTGAAATACTTGCGTTCTATGATGACCGGAAATTCCACTGAATCTTTTAATACTCTTATCACTTTATGCGGAATTTATTCTTCGAATAATCTAAATGTAGTTAAAAGTGAATATGATTTGTTAGTCAAAAAAATTACTGATACTTTTGAGGCTAAAACATATTTAGAACAACAAAAACAATCTGGACCAATACTGGTTGAGTCATTAAATCTACTCCAGAGGAATGGATTCAAAGTTCCTGTAAGTATTGTCAGGTACTTTAAAGGTTTTGAAACTATTGAGGGTTTAATTTTTGCTTTATATCCGGAGTTACAGATTAAAAATATGGTAAGGGAGTTTAGAAGAGTTTCAATAATGAACATTATTGATTCTTTACCTGACTCTCTGGAGGAAAAAGGCTTAAATGAAATAGTTCTTAAACTTATAGATTCGATCGAAGATGGACTGCTCTTGAAAAACTAATCTTAAAAAAGGCTCCTCAAATTTGTTAAAAATTGCGGCAGCAAAACTCGAGGATAATTTTGTGTATTATATGTTATAAACTAAAATAGCAAGTTTTTTATCTTAAGGATGAACAAAATTATTAAGCTAAAACTACAGAAATCTCTTGTGGTCAGGCCGAACAAGCCCTTTGCTTTCGATCCTACTTTTCATAAACCCGCCCATTTTCCTTCTGGCGATAATTATTGGGAACCTGGTGCCAGGTGGCAAACTTTTCGTTTTCTTGAAAAAGATTTAGGAGTCGTATTCAAAAATGTTGGTTCTGTTGATAAGCCAAAAATAGAAGTAAAGATCTACGCTGCTGAACGATTACCCAAAGATTTTATAGAAGAGTTCATTAAGGAAATCAAATACAGATATAGCCTTGACCTTAACCTCAATGATTTCTATAAACACTTCTCTGACGATAAGATTGTAGGACCCGTAATTAAGAAGATTCGTGGTATGCGTCCTGGTCATCAAGATTCTCTTTACGAGTATTTAATCATCGGTATTGTTTTACAAAACTGCACTGTTCGCCGTTCAGTCCAAATGATGCAGGTTTTGTTTGAAAAATATGGCACAAGGCTTGAGTTTGCCGGCAAGAAACTTTGGTGTTTCTGGGAGCCAGGAAATTTGATGAATGTTACCGATGATGAATTGCGAGCATTAAAGCTGGGTTACCGTGCTAAATCGATAAAGAAAACAGATTACTACTTTGGTCAAAGGCTTATCGATGAAATGGAGTTGCGTAAAAAAGATCGGGATACCCAAATGAAGGAACTATTAAAGCTCTATGGTGTGGGACCAGCTACGGTTTGGTATCTTTTGTTCGATGTATTCCATCATTGGGATTTTTTTAACCATATTTCTCCCTGGGAACAAAAGATTTATTCAAAGTTGTTTTTCGACAAGGATCCTGAAAAACCTGTATCAGTTAAAAAACTCATAAAGTATTTTGAAAAGTACGGCGACTATAAACAGCTTGCCGTCCACTACATCTGGGAAGATTTGTGGTGGAAACGCAAGAACGAACATATCCCCTGGTTGGAAAAACAAATCAGGCTTTAAACTCTCTTACACAAAAGGTTTTCCCACTTTTAAACTTGTTCACTCTGTTATATCATAATCTCTAATGGAAACCCCAAAAAACAGCAATATTCCTACTGTTTTGGTTGTTTTTGGTGTTACTGGCGACTTGATGGCGCGAAAAATTCTGCCTGCCCTTTACCGACTCTTCGAAAAAGAAAAATTACCAAAACAATTTTTGGTCATCGGGTACTCACGCCGAAATTTGACCAACGACGACTTCCATAAAATGGTCCAAAATTCGCTCAATAAGTATTTAATGGATTTGTCGCCGAGTTCTTTTAATTCGTTTAAAAAACTTTTCTCCTATCAACGGGGTAGATTTGAAAGTTTGGAAGACTACAAAAAACTGGCAGAACGTCTTGGCAAGATTGGTAATTTGTGGCAGACACGATCTAATAAGCTTTTTTATTTGGCTGTTCCTCCAAACTATTATGAAGGTATTTTAAAACGACTCTCTAAGTCGGGACTAACAAGCTCTTTGGGCTTTCAGGATGGTTGGACGAAGATTTTAGTCGAAAAACCCTTTGGCAAAAATCTCGAACAGGCCAGGAAACTCGACGATCTCTTATCCTCCTTATTTAAGGACGAACAAATTTATCCTATTGATCACTATTTGGCTAAAGAAATGCTCCAAAATATTCTCACTTTTCGTTTTACCAATAATTTATTTGAGGATTCCTGGGATAACAAAAGTATTGAGAAAATTTATATCAGAGTTTGGGAAAAAATTGGTGTGGAAGAACGGGGTGTTTTTTACGACGGCGTCGGCGCTTTAAGAGACGTCGGTCAAAATCATCTGCTCCAAATGCTGGCCTTAGTTACGATGAACCAACCTGAAACTTTAGAAGCCGGACCGATTAGAAAAAAACGGGCAGAAATTTTAAGAACCCTTATTCCGCCATCTACTCTGGAAATCGTTAATAATTCTTATCGCGCCCAATACGAAGGGTATAAAAATATTAAAGGCGTGAGTTCTAATTCTTCAACCGAAACCTATTTTAGTATGAGGGCTTTTCTCTCCGCCTCGCGTTGGCGCGGTATACCTATCACTATGGAAAGTGGTAAAAGAATGGGTGATCAAATTAAGGAAATCGTGGTTACTTTTAAACATAAATCTCCTTGTTTTTGCCCTATCGATCGACCACATTTTAAGAATAAAATAATTTTTCGACTTGAGCCAAATGAAGAAATCAATATCCGTTTCTGGTCCCGAAAGCCAGGGTTTAGAAACGAGAGCGAAGAAAGATCACTTGATTTTCTTTATCGAAATTCCGTCCAACGCGTCCAATATGTAGAAGAGTACGAAAGACTACTTTTGGATTGTTTTCTTGGTGATCAAACCCTTTTTACCTCTACCGCCGAAGTCAAGGCAATGTGGAAATTTGTCGACCCTATTTTTAGCGCCTGGCAAAAAAATTTAATACCGCTTAAAATTTATCAACCCAATACCAACCAGGCACATGAAGACTCAAGATATATCAAAGATGGTCCCCTTCTTAACCCAACTTTCAAAAAAGAAGTAGGGCTTATTGGGCTTGGTAAGATGGGAAAATCCATTGCTAGACGACTACTCGAAAAAGAGTGGAAAATCGTAGGCTTCAATCGGTCGTCCCAAGACACAGATGAACTTATTAAAGAAGGACTTATCCCTTCTTACTCTTTGACCGAAGTTGTAAGTAAACTTTCCGCGCCGAGAATTATTTGGTTGATGCTACCAGCCGGTAAAACTATTGATGATATCTTGTTTGGGCAAGAAGGTTTAACCAAGTATTTACAAAAAGGAGATTATATTATTGACGGCAGTAACTCCTTTTATAAGGATTCTATCGCCCGCCATAAAAAATTAACTAGACTTGGTTTAAAATTTAATGACGTTGGTTTTTCGGGCGGTCCTGACGGGGCCAGAAACGGCGGCTGTTTGATGGTCGGCGGCGAGGAAAAACTCTACGAGTTTTTAAAACCTCTTTATTTTGAACTAGCGAGAAGCGGCGGCTTACAATATTTTCCGGGCGTCGGTGCTGGACATTTTGTGAAAATGATACATAACGGCATTGAATACGGGATGATGCAATCAATTGCCGAAGGGTTTACAATTTTAAAAAATGCCAAATACGATCTTGATTTAACAAAAGTTGCCGATATTTATAATCACGGAAGCGTCATTGAATCAAGGTTAGTTGGTTGGTTAAAAAGGGCCTTAGAAGTTCATACCGAGGATCTTTCTGACATCTCCGGAACCGTCGATTACACGGGTGAGGGAAATTGGACCGTAGAAACTGCGAAAGAATTAGGACTCGCAGCAAAGGTTATTGAAGACGCCGTTAAATTCCGCCTGGCATCAAAAAGATCGCCCAACTATCTGGGAAAAATTTTATCAGCTCTAAGAGAACAATTTGGCAAACACGCGGTAATTAAACAAGCTTAGTCCCTGGATCGAATCATCAATATTTTCCCTTTGTGAACTTTTACGCTCCCCGCCTTACCTTTTGTTTCGTTACTAATACAAATCGTTTGGCCTCTTCTAATTTCTTTTTGAGAGAGCGGGTATTTAAAGTCTTTTAAAGAAATAACCGACGAATCAGATAGGGATATAAAGGAAACGTAAAAAAAATCTTTACTTTGGGGAACTTTTTTTTGTTCGGTAACTATTTCAACAACGTTATGTTCATCGATAAGCCGGATTCGTACATCTTTACGACAATATTTTTCCAAAAGTAAAATATTAGCTAAACTATGATCCATTCTGGTTCCGATCGCCCCCGAGATAATAATATTTTTAAAGCCTCTTTTTACTACTTCTTCTAACGCCAACTCGGTATCGGTAAAATCTTTTTCCGGGGAATAGATTTTTATTTCTTTAGCTTTTTTCTTTATCTTGTCTAATTGTTTTTTGGTGACGCTGTCGAAATCACCAATGGCTAAATCGCAACAGTGATTATTGTTAATAAAATATAAAGCGCCAGCATCGACGCCAACCAAGAAATCTCCATGATTTAGATGTAACTGCAGTTTAGGAGAAATATTTCCATTAGCAATAATTATAGCTTGTGACATTAAGACTTCCTACTTTGCCTCGGTAATAATTTCGACGCCGTGGCTGGTACCGATTCGATCTGCGCCCGCCTTAACAAATGATTCGGCCTTTTTAAAAGTCGTAATACCTCCAGCGACTTTTATTTTAATTTGTTGGCCAACGGCTTCTCGTACTATTAAGACGTCCTCTACCAAAGCTCCTCTTGGACCTAAACCTGTACAAGTCTTAAAAAAATCCGCCCCTGCTGTAACCATCAATTCGGCGGTTTTTTTTATCTCTTCAACGTTTAAATAGCCTGTCTCGGGAATAAATTTAACGATAATACTATTATTAACTGATTTTGCTTCTCCGATAATAGCTTTCATTTCTTCCAGACTTACATCCCATTTATGCATTTTTATTAACCCCACTTGCAGACAAACATCTAACTCATCGGCACCAAGTAACGCATAAGTCTTAGCCGAAATTTTTTTAATATTTAAGGATTCTTGTCCTAAGGGAAAAGAAACTACAGTACCTACTTTTTTATCTTGTCCCATCGTTTCTTTAGCTAGTTCAATATACCAAGGATTAACAAAAGCGGCGTTAAAACCGTATTTAATAACTTTCTCACAAAGAGACTTAATCTGCTCTTCGGTTGCATCAGGATGGTGGTTGGCAAGATCTAATAAATTAGCGGATATCATAATGTTTTTCTGTCTTCTAAGGTTTTAATTTTATTAAGCCGCCGCCGATATTTTTCTTGCGAAGAAAAACTGGTAGACAAAAATTCCTCAATTATTTTTTGCGCCTTCGGAAAATCGGTATAATCAGCGGCTAGAACTAAAACATTAATGTCATCGTGTTCTCTGCCTTGTCTTGCCATTTCTGGGGTTATGGCTAAACCAGACCGTATTCCTTTTATTTTATTAGCGGCAATATTTACGCCTATCCCCGATCCGCAAATCACTATACCTAGACTATTTTTGTCGCGGGCAACTTCTTTGGCAACTTTTTTAGCATAATCAACAAAGTCATCCTCGGGATCCAAAATTTCATTGCCTAAATCTTGATAGGAAATTTTTTTACTCTCAAAAAACTTTTTTAAAGACTCCTTTAGTTTAAACCCCCGATGATCAGCACCAAGATAAAGCATAAGAATATTATAACAATAAAGAATGGAAAAATGAATATAAACCAACTAGTCAATACTTCCATCGCAAATCCGCCCTCGAGCGAAAATTTGCGATGTAAAAAATATTTAG
>CAYJSC010000011.1:0-9416 GCA_964372475.1 uncultured Gammaproteobacteria bacterium
TCTAACCTTAAAAATAATTTTAACCTTAGCCAGTTTTTTCGGGATAGTTTTCTATTTTCCCTGATTGTTTTTATGATCCTTAAGCAACCGGATTTAGGAAACGTCGTAGTTTTCCTCGCTTTATGGTCGGTTCTTTTATTTGCTTCCGGTTTTAAGCCGATATTAATGCCTCTCATTGGCGCTTTTTCGATTATTGTTTTGCCTTTGTTTTGGCATTTTCTTAAAGGCTATCAAAAAGAACGAATTATAAGTTTCCTAAGCCCCAATGCGGATCCTCTGGGGATTGGTTACAACGCTATTCAGGCGATGGTGGCAGTTGGTTCGGGCGGGCTGCTTGGTAGGGGTTTAGGCAGGGGAACTCAATCGCACCTACAATTTTTGCCCGAATATCATACGGATTTCATTTTCGCCTCTTTTGCGGAGGAATTTGGTTTTGTCGGCGTCGTTTTACTTCTTGGCCTTTATTTTCTTTTACTTCTAAAGATTTTAAGCATCGCCCAGAAAGTTGAAGATAGATTTGGGCTTCTTCTCGCAATTGGCATTTTTATGATTATCTTTACGCAAACGGTCATAAACGTTGGAATGAACATTGGTTTACTCCCAATTACCGGTATTACTCTGCCTCTCGTTTCATATGGCGGAAGTTCCTTAGTTTCCGTGGCCATCTTACTTGGGATTATTACCAATATTTCTCGCTACAAAAGAGAAACAGAGACCCTCTTAATAAGATAACTATTGAGAAACAGAGGGTATTTGATTATAATGTGTAAACTTATTTAGCCATTAAATATATCAATGAATTACGCAATTGTTCTTATCTCCGGTAAACAATTTCAAGTCAGTGAGGGCGAAATTATTGAAGTTACCAAAGTTGACGCGAAGAAGGGTAAAACTTTAATTTTTGACAAGATTTTGCTTTTTAACGATGGTCAAAAAACCATGATTGGCCAACCATACGTTAAAGATTTACAAGTGGAAGGCGAAATAACGGAACAACTGAAAGGGAAAAAGTTATACGTGAGTAAATTTAAAAGCAAAGTCAGGTACCGTCGGAAAACGGGTTTTAGACCACATTTGACTAGGATCAAAATTACCAAAATTGGCGCTCCCGGAGCTAAACCCAAAGAGAAAAAATTGCCAAAAAGGTATACTAAAAAAGCCAGTAAATAATGTTTTCCTACATTTTCGTTTTAGGGAAAGCCACGGATCTTTGCACTCAGGAATTAGAAACAGTCCTAAGTCAAAAAAACTTGGTCTTCAAAACCCTTTATTCTTCAGATCAAATTTATCATCTTGAGGCAGAAAACCAAATCGAAAAAATCTTAATGTTAGAACTTGGAGGAGTCATAAAAATGGCCCGCGTTTTTGGTCAATTTGACGTAACTGTTAATTTGACAACCTTAATTGCTGATTATTTAAGAAAAACCTCAGTAAATAAAGTTACTTTTGGATTAAGTTTATATGGTCAAAACAAGTCCTTGGGTCGAAATTTATTAGCGATGGCCAAGGAAATCAAAAAAAATCTTACGAAAGATTTGCACTCTTGCCGCTTTGTTTTAGGCAAAGAAGACAATGTTTTAAGTAGCGTTCAGATTACTAAACAGAAAGTAACGGAAATTATTATTAGTTGTGAAAATGATAAACTCATTTTAGCGGGAACCGAAACCGTGCAAGATTTTGAGGATTGGAATAAACGTGATTATTCTCGACCCCAGTCAGACCCAAAATCAGGAATGCTTCCTCCAAAGGTAGCCCGAATGATGGTGAATATCGGAAGATCGAAGATATCCGCCTTCGTCCGGCTCAGCCGGACTTCGGCGGACAAGGACGATAGAGGTTTGAATCAGAAAATATTATTGGACCCGTTTTGCGGCATGGGAACGATTTTACAAGAAGGTTTGAATCTGGGATTTAAGGTCATTGGTAGTGATCAAGACGAGCAGGTGGTTTTGAAGGCCAAAAAAAATCTGGAATGGTTTTGTAAAGAATATCAAGTATTAAGTAGCAAGTATCAAGTATTAAGAGCGAGAGCAGAACAGATAAGTCAAAAATTACCAAGTGGTTTCTTAGTTGACGCAATTGTTACCGAACCCTACTTAGGTCCAAATAGAGAACCCAAAACTGGTATCGAAGATATTATTGACGGTCTCTCTCGCTTATATCTTGGCTGTTTTAACGATTGGAAAAAAATATTAAAAGATAACGGTTTAATCGTGATTGCATTTCCTTCGTTTTTTATTAAAGGCCGAGAGCATTTTGTAAGTAGAGCAATTGACAAGATCGCAATTCTTGGCTATAGTATCGAAACTGGACCACTGCCGTACTTTCGCCCCCAGGCATTGGTGAGAAGAAATATCTACGTTTTAAAAAAATATGGCACACATCAAAGCAGGAGGAGTTACTAAGGGAAATCGTGATTCGGTTGCCAAAAGACTTGGGGTAAAAGTTTATGGCGGACAAAAAGTAAAGCCGGGTGGAATTATCATCCGCCAAACAGGAACGAAATATCATCCTGGGCAAGGCACCACGTTGGGAAAAGACTTTACCATTCAAGCGATAGTCATGGGTTTAGTCAATTTTAAAAAAAGACTTGGAAAAATGGTCGTGGAAGTTCTGCCCTCTAAGGCCTAATATACCTTTTGAAAACTTTCAAATAAATAATAAATAACCAAACTATGAGTATTCAAGATCAACAGATTTTGGAGCTAGAAATTAATTTATTGCAGCCGAATCCCTTGCAGCCGCGTGGAAACTTACTCGCTGAAACTCTAGCGGAACTAGTCGAATCAATCAAAATTCACGGTATTTTGGAACCATTAGTCGTGGCCAAAACCCCTGCGGGTTACCAGATTATTGCCGGAGAGCGAAGGTGGAGAGCTGCTAGACTGGTGGGATTAAAAGTTGTGCCGGTGGTGGTTAAAGAAACGACGCCGCGCGGCATGTTAGAAATGGCTTTGGTTGAAAACCTCCAACGAGAAGATCTTAATCCTTTGGAGCGGGCGCAAGCTTATAAAAGGCTTCTAGATGAGTTTAATCTTCCCACTTCCGAAATTGCTATTAGAGTAGGAAAAAGTACTCCCTATATTAGCAATACGTTAAGACTCCTTTTGTTGCCCGATGCGATTAAAGACGCTTTGATATCTGGGCTTATCAGTGAAGGCCACGCTCGAGCGCTGTTGCAGCTGGAAGAACACAAACTTATTATCGATGCCTACAAACAGGTATTGCGAGAAAACGCTTCGGTCAGACGGGCCGAAGAAATGGTAAGACGAATGCAAAATCCTACCCAGGCGACACCCAAATCAAAAGTAAGAAAGATTGTCAGCGAGCGGCTTGAAGAAATGGAAAGAGAATTATCTAGAATTATAAAAGGAAAAGTAAAAATCACGCAATCGCAGGTGGAAGCCAAGATCAGTTTAAGTTTTCGAGGCGAATTGGAAACTACGAGCAAGCAACTAGAAGAAATAGGCGAGATGCTCAAAAAGATTTTTGCCTAAAAATCGAGGGTATATTTAACTTTGGGAACGAAACCGAGTTGAGAAATAGGCCAATAGCGAAACCAAGCGCGGCCGATAATTTCTTCTTTTTTCACAAATCCCCATTCCCGAGAGTCAGAACTATGGGAGCGATTGTCTCCTAAAACGAAATAGTTCCCAGGCGGTACAATGGCATTTTGATCAGAAGTGAGAAAACTTCCTGGCTTAGCGACGTAGTCTTTAGGCAGATAAGTTTCTGGTAGTTGTTTGTCATTGACGTAAATGAAACCGCCTGACACTTTTACCACTTCTCCGGGGAGCCCAATAATTCTTTTAATAAAATCGATTTCGTGATCTTTTGGAGCCTTAAACACCACGACATCTCCTCTTTGGGGCGGTCGGAAACGATACGAAATCTTATCGGTTAAAATATACTCACCGTCAATAAAATTAGGATGCATGGAGTTTCCTTTGACCTGATGAGGTTGAATTAAAAAGAGGTAGATGACGACAAAAATCGCCAAGGCAATAACCACGGTTTCAATCGCGTCCAAAAAAAAAGTGGCAATTTTTTTAGCCAAATCAAGCATAAAAAGAGTGTAGATTATGCTATAATTTCTGTCAATAAGAGGATATTTTGGATTCGCTTAGTTCTCGGACTCGTAGCTCAGCGGTAGAGCGTCCCGTTCACATCGGGAAGGTGGGAGGATCAACACCTCCCGAGTCCACACTAATAATATGAGTATTTCTCTAGGAAAAGTAAAAACGTTTTGTCATGACTGCAATACCAAGATGGAAGGCGATTTATTCGTAAAAATTTGGCAATGGGGTACGATTTCAAACATTGGTCTTGCGGAGGGGGGGTCTTAGCTTTAACTGCTGAACATCATGATAAGAATAGACAAACAAGTTTAGATACGAAAGAAAACGAAAAATTACCAAAGCATGATAATTTTACAGTTATGAGAAAAGATAAAGTTTTAGGAGAACTTCAAGGAGCAGCAACCTTTGCACGTGAAGTTAGATTTGTAATAGAAGACGATAAGTTACGCAATCAATTTTACAGGGAGATAGTACGGGAACAAAAGAAACATCATTACGGACCGGAATTCTAAGATAGAAACTTATGCTATTGAAAGAAACTAGAGCCGTTTTTTGAAATTTTGGGAAATCGCGGGCGCGGAAAGGAAAGCCCATGCTAAAAGACAAGTAAAATAGTCAAAAATATGTCTCTTTAGATTTTTAGATATTCCTCGATCTTAATTAGTCTCGCATGATCTCCTCTAATAATCTCGTATTCTTCGTTATGTTTCATAAACATACCACTGATTTTATCAATGCCGTTCATTATTTCGTTTTTGAATGTTATGAACCTATTTTCCATATCATCAAATCGATCCTCAAGACTATCAAAACGATTCTCGAGACTATCAAATCGATTCTCGAGACCGTCGAACCGACTCTCAAGATTTGTAAACCTTTTGTCCGAGACACTATTGTTTTTTGCTAGTTCTTCCTTAACGATTTTACGCGTAATAGAGCTAAACACATTATCAGAACGGTTTGTTTTGATTTTCATACGATTTAAGATAACACTCTGTATTAAAGAGTGCAATCTCCATAAATGTTATTAAATATATCAGTAATGCTTATACTTCCAAGACTTTGTTTAAAGCCGACTTAAAGCCGTCGAAACTTCGGTCAAAGACAAATATTTGCGACCTCTCATGAGTATTTGATTCTTTGACAAACTTGCTCTCTGTAATCTTTAAATACTTATTGCCTTTTTTAGACAGCAGTAAATCGAAAAAATAGTTGATACTTCCAGCCTTGAGCATTTCGGATTTAAGAGGTTTTTTATCATTATTATCAGAATTATTAGCCACTTTTTTCACCTCCTTTCTAATGAGAAATTTTTAGTTTGTATCTTTTCCACTGAAAATCTTTCTTTAATTGATCTAAACTTAACGGTCGGGAGGTGATGCGAAGAACGCTTTCCTTTTTAGAAGCGGCTGGTGAGGAATCGGAGAAGCCGAGAGTTTTTAAAATAGACCTAATGCCTAAGTCGCTATAGATTAGTTCTCCGTGGCTTGTTTCCGGCAGCGTTTCCGGGCTTAGAGAATTTGGCAAAACGGCGCTTTGCAAAAGAACTGTCCCGTCGCCCTTGGATGTAATAATTGAGGATACAGCTTTACCATCAACCCAAAGACCTTGTTCTAAATCGACAGCTGATGGTGTGGCAATTTTTAGCGCCAAAACTGTATCGCGATTACTACCAGCAATAGTTGTAAGCCTGGAAAAATAATCCTTGTCGCTTTGGGTTAATAACCAGTCGTTTTTCGCAACTAAGGTAGAAAGAGGAATATAGTCACCGCTTTCGTTGACTAAATAAGGAAAAACAGGCAAGAGATCTTTTAAGGAAGGGACAATTTGTCTGATTGTTTCTACCGCGGAATTATTCTTAGAAATTTTTTTGCAATTGTTCAAAACAAAATTAGCGGCGAGTTTAATAAAAGTATCGTCAGCATTAATTTCTCCCGCTTCCCACATCGGGTAAACTAAGGCTGTGCCAAAGTGAGGCGTTCCCAAAGTTATGATTTTGTTAAATTTGTAAGAATTGGCGTATTGATGTAAAAAACTCCTAATAACCAAGCCGCCAAGGCTATGAGAAATAATGTTGATTTTAGTATCAACAGCCTTAGATTTCATGATTTTATCGAGATAGGTTTTAAACATTACTCCCTGATTAACCATTGGTTGGCGCCAATCATAGTCATAGACAAAGTAGGACTCGTTAAGTTTTAAACCAACATTTTTCAAAAAGGTATCGTTTAGTCGGTTGTACAGTCCTGCGTATGGAGCCATGGTCCAATCACCAAAAGGGACAATGTCACAAGATAAAAGCGCGGCGGGATTCCAACTCGCACCAAGGCCAGGGATAAGAATATAAATTTCTTCTAAATCTGCTTTTTTTATTCTGGCATTATCAAAAACAGTGGTGGTTTGAGGAATAAAACCTCCATAATTTCCGCCCCAGGTCACCAGTCCCGCTTTTCCCGACAAGTGCGGAATTTCCGGATAAAAATCATCCACAAAATCGATGAGAAGTTGATCATTGACATAGGCTTTAATTTCCTGGCCTTTAAAATCCAAAGCTAGATGATACCAAGTACCAACGAAGTTTACATAGGGGACTCGGGCCAATTCCTTGCGGTGTCCGCCGCAACAAATTTTTCCTAAAATGAGATCGTTGCCTTGATTTTGAAAAGCGCTGCGAAGATTAAGAATATAATAATGATCTTTATCGGTAAATCTGCCGATAATAGTTTTATCTACACCTTGCGTATTTTTAACGTCAGCTTCGATACTATAATCGGTCCAAGTTAAGTCACCGGTTAGATAAAAAATAATCGATTCAGTCGTAAAATAATGAGAATTACCAATTAGGGTGTAGTTGGAAAGCTGCCAGAAATCCTGCTCCAAGATCAGAGATTGCCAAGGACAATTTCTATTTTGGGAAAAATCGTCAAAACAAGGAGTAAAATTGGCTAAAACTCCACGCGGAAATAAGAGCCAGAGGAAAAAAATCAACCAAAAAAACGGGCCCACTTTATGTCTCACAAGATTATTCTAGCATATCTGTTGGTTTTATAAAAGTAGGAAAAATGGTATATAATCCTGTCATGAAAATCGGAGTTGACGCGGCTGTTTTAGGACATAATAACGGCGTTAAAGCGGGAAACTATTATTTAACCCATAATTTGTTAAAAGCTCTAGGAAAGATCGATCGTAAGAATGAATATTTTCTTTATTCTTTTAAACCCATCCCCAAAGAGATTATTAAATACTATCCCGAAAATTTTCAAAACTTAGTATTACAACCTCAAAATGGCTGGATGCAGTTTCGTTTAAGCTGGGAACAAATAACCAAACCCGTGGATGTCTTTTTGGGCCTTAATCAGGCGTTGCCTCTTTGGGTTAGAAGTAAAACCGTGGTTTTTTGCCTAGACTTGGCGTTTGAAAAATTCGCAAAGTTTTTTGCGCACGCCGCCAAAATTTCCTGGCAAACGAAAAGAGCCGTCAGAAATGCCGAGAGAATAATAGCCATATCTAAAGGCACCAGAGATGATCTGCAAAGTCTCTACGGAGTAAAATCAGAAAAAATCAAAGTCGTAAGCATAGCTGCTAATTCCTAATCATCATGCTAAAAGTATTTGCCATTATCGTAAACTTTAAGGAAAATAAAAATACGCTTTCCTTACTTAAAGCGCTGGCTAAACAACAAGGTAATTTCGAGCTGAGAACAATTGTCATCAATAATAGCGGCAACGAGAATCGATGGAAATTTTTTTCAAAAAACTCCGCTAAAAAAATATTTATTAACGCCGGAACTAACCTCGGTTTTGCCAAGGCTGTAAATAAGGGAATCAGATTGGCCTTGCACCTTGGCGCGGATTTGGTTTGGCTTATAAATCCTGACAATCTAATCCCTTCCGATTATTTACAAAGAACATTAAAAAATAAAGCCGATATTACCGGGCCGGTTATTAAATATTTAAAAGAAGGGAAGTGGGTTTATGACTTGGGAGGAAAAGTCGATTGGAAATGGGGAAGAACGAAACACATTGAAATGACAAATAACAAATTTCTAATTTCTAATTTCAAAAATAAAATTGATTATCTTTCTGGGTGCTGTTTGCTGATAAAAAAAGAAGTGTTCGAAAAGACAGGATTATTTGATGAGAGATTTTTTCTTTATTTTGAAGATGTTGATTTTCAAGTAAGAGCCAAAAACGCCGGTTTTAAGATCGCCATCGATAAATCTATCATTATTACCCACTTTCTTAAGGGGCAAAATGTCAAGTCGAAACCTTTTTCCAATGTCTATCATAATCTTTTGAGCAACCTGCTTTTTATCAGAAAGCACCAAAGAGGATTAAATTTAATGACCTCGGTTGGATATTGGGTCGCCCTTTTTTTTAAAATTTTGCTAAACTTGGTTCTTTCGCTAATCAAAAATAATTTAGTTTTGATCACGATTTTTTCTCTGGCGCTTTTTCTTCGCACTTTTCACATTTCGAAGAGTTTGGTTTTTACCCATGAAATAGGGAGAGACTATCTTGCCGCCAAATCGATAGTATTCGATCACGTAGTTAGTTTAATTGGTCCACCTTCGAGCCATCCCTGGCTTTTTCATGGCCCCTTTTTTTACTATAGCTTGGCTATATTTTTAGGAATATTTCACTACAATCCCTTTTCCGGTTATTTTCTGGTTTTAATGGGAGGTTTAGTTAATATTTTAACAATCTTCTATTTTGGCAGCCGTCTTTTTAATAAAGAGGTGGGGGTTTTAGCCGCTTTTTTGACCGCTGTTTTTCCCTGGATGGTCGAGCTTGATCGTTTGCCAGCACATTACAGCTTAGCGCCGCTTTTTAGTCTTTTGAGTTTCGGCTTTTTAATGTTTTACGTCAAAAAATATTTAGGAAAAAGTTTGCCGTGGATTCTACTGGCAGGTTTTTTAGCAGGACTTGCTATGCAACTTCATCTCTCCAGCGTTATTTTAGTTGTTTTTAGCCTCGTTCTGGTAGCGCGCCTAAAACTATCAGACTTAAGATGGTATCTTTTGGCCTTGATAACGACCTTATTGCCGCTTCTTTTTTATGATAGTAGCCAAAATTTCAAGATGCTCATTAGCTTTTTTCTATGGATACCATACCGGGTAGTAAACCAAGCGTCTTCTCATAATTTTATTTGGCTGTTATTATTTTTAGTTGTTTTGCTTTACCTTTTGCTAAAAAGAAAACCCAAAGTATCTCATCTGCTATTTGCGTTTATCGTTTTTGGCGTTTTGCTGCTTTTAGTTCATGGTCAACCGCCTCTTCATTATTTTTACTTTTTATTCCCCCAGTTTTTTATGCTCGTTGGTTTCTTTTTAGAAAA
>CAYJSC010000012.1:0-9067 GCA_964372475.1 uncultured Gammaproteobacteria bacterium
GAAGAAGTAGAGAAAAAATTTTTAACTTTTAAATAAACCCGTTAACGCGTTAACCCGTTAATTCTTTAATTCTTTAATATTATGAAAACCTCCATTGCCGCAGTTCACGCTAGACAAATCCTCGATAGCCGGGGAACGCCGACGGTTGAAGCCGAAATTATTTTAGCCAATGGTTCATCAGGAATCGCTTCCGTTCCTTCAGGAGCCTCCAAAGGCAAGCGAGAAGCCTTAGAAAAAAGAGACGGAGACTTAAATAAATACCGGGGCCTGGGTGTTTTGCGCGCCGTCGATAACGTTAATAACATTATTAGTAAAAAAATCATCGGCGTAGATGCCCACGACCAGGAATTGCTTGATCAGACGATGATTGACTTGGATGGCACCCCGACCAAGGAAAGTCTTGGCGCCAACGCCATACTAGCCGTTTCCCTTGCCTGTGCCAGAGCTTGTGCGGCCAGCAACCAAGAGCCCCTTTTTCAATATCTAACCAGTCTCGCCCCGCAACTTTCCCAGCGGATCGGTCTGGAATTTATTTTGCCTGTGCCGCAATTAAACTTAATCAATGGCGGCAAGCACGCCGATAGCGGTCTGGCAGTACAAGAATTTTTATTAATGCCTTTTGGTTTTGAGAAGTTTTCCGATAGCTTAGCCGCGGGAGTTGAAATCTATTGGTTTTTAAAAGACGTTTTGCATAATCACAATTTTCATACCAACGTTGGCGATGAAGGTGGTTTTGCGCCGCAGCTTAAAAATACCCAGGAAGCCTTAAACATGATGGTGGAAGCAGTGGAAAAATCGGGTTACAAGTTGGGAGAACAAATCTATCTGGGGATTGACGCCGCGGCTTCCATTTTTCAAAACAGCGGCCGCTATTTGATCGAAGAAGAAAATTTAGACAGTGACGGATTAATAAACTATTACCAAAAATTAATCGCGGAATTTCCCTTTTTAAAATCGCTCGAAGACCCAATGGGGCAGGACGATTGGCAGGGTTTTAAAAAAATAACAAGCGAAATTGGTAAAACTGTCCAAATTGTCACCGACGATTTAACCGTTACTAATCCCCAGATTTTTTCCAAAGCGATTTTAGAGCAGGTGGGAAACGCGGTGATTGTCAAATATAACCAAATCGGCACCTTAACGGAAACTTTGAAGGTTATTAAAATGGCTAAAGATTCAGGCTGGCGGTTAATTTTAGGCAATCGCTCAGGAGAAACGGCCGACGATTTCGAGGCGGATTTAGCGGTGGCTTTTCATCTCGGACAGTCAAAATTTGGCGCGCCAGTACGGGGAGAAAGGCTTGCTAAATATAACCGATTATTAAAAATTGAGGATATTTTGGGTTCACAGGCAAAGTTTGCGGGTAAGGCAGGATTAGGATTTTGAAAATTGTACATTGTAAATTGTAAATTGTAAATTATACATTATGATGTCCTGGTGTTTCGGTCTCTACACGCCTCTCATTTTACTTCTTCTTTTGGGTCTGCCTTTTTTCTTTTTTCTCTGGCTTGCCTACGCCAAACTTACCCATAAGAAAACCCCTCACCGCCTAACTTATGCAATTCTTATCTCCTTTTTTCTCACCTTCATATTTCATCTGGTTATGGTTTTTCTCAGTTTCTTTCTCCGCCAGTTTCTTTCGTGCCGTATTTTTTAAAGCCTTCACTTAATCCTTTAACATCGGATGTTAAACCGAAGCTTAACGTCGGGATTTTGCCAGACCCCACCCATAGTGCTTGACAAGAAGAAGAAGAAGAAGTAATATAAAAAAAGATATTTTACCGATGAAAGGAGGAAAACAATGGGAAAAATTATTGCCTTGTTCGGTTCTAGTAATGATGAGACAAGAACAGTAAGCCTAAAAGATTCAAGTGATGTAATAATCGAAATTCAAGTCCCAAGTAAATTGATAGAAGAAGCACAAACAGTGGCCAATATAGAAGCTCTGAATAAGGAAGGTAACGGGCCTAAATTTTGGAAAGCTTTGGATAGACGAGTTGGAGAATTAATCGCAGAAAGAGGAAGAAGAAAATAGATTGATTTTTCCACCCCATTTTCTCCTCCCACTCTTCACCATGTACCGCATGGTGCATGGCTTCAGGTGATCTGAATCGTCACCCGTTTTACCCTAAAAAACCCACTATCATACCAGAGTAACGCTATCGCATAACGCTGGTATGTTCTTATACCTTAATACCTTAATACTTTAATACTTTAATACCTTCTCATTTTCTCCCTTGCAACTTTTAGTCAAATTTCATAGACTTCGCTCATGATTCGCACCAACCCCTGGCCTATTCTTTACGGCAACATTCTTCGTCTTGGCAATTTACAAAGTAACGTCGGCATTGCCACGCTTTGGACCGAGCGCGACGTGGTGAAAAGTTTTTTTACTCCAGAGGAATATTGCGTCATTGGTAACCTATACGCTGCCGCGGGCATAAATCATATCATTAGAAATGTTTTTGCCAACCCCAATATCCGTTATATTGTCCTTTGGGGCGCTGATATGAGCCAATCCGGCCACGCTTTTTTGAAATTCATGGAGAAAGGCGTCGATCGCGAATATGCTTTTATCGACACTCGGGGTCAAATCGAAAAAGAAATCCCCCTTGACGCCGTTAATGAATTCCGAAAACAAGTGCAAGTAATTGATATGCGCGGCCGAAAAACTGACGATTTAGTAGACGTAGTAAAAAAATTA
Organism: uncultured Gammaproteobacteria bacterium; assembly: GCA_964372475.1. GTDB lineage: Bacteria > Patescibacteriota > Microgenomatia > JACPZF01 > JACPZF01 > JACPZF01. Next base: position 2,705 of record CAYJSC010000012.1, read on the forward strand.
AAGCCCCAAAAACCCTTTGCCAAAAAACCCCGTCTTTTTAAACCGGCAACATCCGATGTTGTATCTTTTCCTTCCGAACAGGTTGGTTTTCGAGTCGAAAGCGATAAGGTAGCCAAAACCTGGCTAAGAGTTATTAACTTAATTGGCCGCTACGGCCGGGTGGAAAAAACCAGATATGCTTCCAACAATCAATTAAAAGAAATTTTAAATTTGACGGCCGTAATTGACAATGAAGATCCCGAAAACGAATATTTTCCCCACTATTTGCCATTTTCTCAAAACGAACTTAAGGCGTATTATCCGGAATTTATGACCACAAGAAGAATTCCCGGTACAGCCTACAATTATGGCGCCAGGCTTCGCAACCTTTATGGTTTAAACCAGATTGAGGAAATAAAAAAATTATTAAAGCGGCGACCCTTCAGTAAAAAAATTGCGGCTTTTAGCTATGACTTAAAAGCCGATTTTAAAAAACTCGATACGAGCGATACGCCTTGTTTAACGCAGGTGCTAGGCAGAATTGAAGACGGAAAATTTATTTTCACGGCAATTTTTAGGAGCCAAGATATGTTTCATGGTTGGCCCCGCAACGCTTTTGCTCTAAGAAAGCTGCAAAAAGAAATTGCCGACTACGCCGGTTTTCCGATGGGGCAACTTTGTCTGATTACGCATTCGGCCCACATGTATGCTGACGATTGGAATTTGGCAAAAGAACTTGTCGAACAAAACTGGTGGAGTGAGTTTAAATGGAAACCGCCGTTATACCGCTACAACGACCCAAGAGGGAACTGGATCATTGAAGTTGAACATAAAGGAAAAGTCGGAAAAACGCCTTTTGGTTTGCCGGCAGGTCCGACCTGGACATTAAAATCAGGTAAAAAGCCCCCCTTCGTTAAAACTTCGGGGGGCGAGGGTAAAATTATTGCCAAGCTATATACTCTTGATATGTCCAAAGTTCTAACCCAATTTGAAGGCCGAACCGCCAAGGAAGTCTATTGGCAGATTGCCGATTTGGATTTTATGTCGCGCCATGACCACACATTTTCTCTGGGAGAAGAGCTGGCAAAAGCGGAGCTAGCTTTAAGACTGGGATTGGAATTTGAGATGGATAAACCGCTGGATTTTGGTAAGAAAGCGAAAGAATAATTAATAAATTTTAAATCAAGATCAAATGTTTTAATATTTAAATTTTAAAATTTAGAATTGAATTAAAATTTATAATTTATAATTTAAAATTATATAAATGCATAACTTTAAGCTCCTTATCCTCGACTACGACGGCACCATGGTGGGTAAATCCGGGGAAGTGACCGAAAGGGTAAAGGAGAGTATCAAAAAAGCCCGTCAAAGAGGTATTAAAATTTCTATTTCTACCGGCCGCGCTGTCTATTCGCTAAAAACTTTAATCCGCGAACTTGACCTTAATCTGCCGCATGTTTTCTTAGCCGGAGCACTTATTTACAATCCCATCAAAGATTTAATTTTAATGGAAGAGTCGATTAAACCAGAATTAGTCATCGCCGCCAATGAATTTGCTCTTAAAAATAATTTATATTTAGAAGCAGCAACATTCGATAAGCTTTATTATAACCGTAATATTTCCGGCATTACAGATAAAAGAAAAGAATTGCTGTTCAAGGAGAGTGAGGGTTTGACCGATCTTGCCGCTTTGGCCAAAAAAGAAAAAATTCTCGTCATTCGTTTTGTCATCCAAAATCAGAACGACCGGAAACTTCTGGAAGTATTTCGGAAAGAAGCATCAGACGAGCTAAATTTTCAGATGGGTTACGCGCACGATTTTGGCAGTATTGAATTTTGGAACCTCACTTCCGCGACCGTCTCCAAAGTCTCGGCCCTTCGCCATCTTTGCGACTATTTAAAAATTCACCCCAGTCAAACGATGGCCATCGGCGACAGCCCGATCGATTTACCTTTAATCGAAAACGTGGGTTTAGGAATTGCCATGGGAAATTCAACATCCGATGTTAAAGAAAAAGCCAAATGGGTCGCGCCAGGGGTGGAAGAAGATGGTGTGGCGATCGCTTTGGAAAAATTTATTCTCCAGCCTCATTCCGATGTATCATCGGAATAGCCTCAATGCTAAAAAATGCAACAAAACTTGATTTTTATCCCAATAGTTATTGGTATACCCATCTTACGCTGGTTTGCTTGCAATAGCAGCTTAGATATGGGTTTATACTGAAAGTACCTTTGGTACTGAAAGTACCTTTGGTACTGAAAGTACCTTTGGTACTCGCACAAACCTGAGTTTGAAGGGTATAATCTCATTTTTCCCCATACCAGCGCCTAGCTCGAGCATGACTCTGGTATGCAATTAAAAAAAGTTGTAAAATTGTTGTAAAGTCGTGCCCAAAGTGGTATAATTATTAAAGAGTGAGCCTATGAAAGAATACCCTCGAACCGAAGAAATTTTGCGGCTTTTAGCAGGCGGTGCTGTTTTAACAAGCTTAATCTTAAGTCCCCATTTAACTTTGGCTGCCATTTCCACGCTTAAACTATTTCATGACTTTGAAAAATATCAGCCCTTTCAATTAAAAAGGACAATAGACCGGTTACGTAAAAGGAAAATGGTAAAAATTGTCGAAAGGGAAAATGAAACGGTTGTGGAATTGGCAGAACTGGGTAGGAAAGAACTTTTACGTTATGATATTTCTAAAATGGTAATTTCCAAACCTCGGAAATGGGATGGAAAATGGTGGATGGTGATTTTTGATATACCGGAGACAAAGCGAAAAAAAAGAAATCGGTTTCAAAAAAAGCTTAAAAATCTTGGATTTTATTTTCTGCAAAAAAGTGTTTGTGTGTATCCTTTTAATTGTAAAAAAGAAATTGAATTTTTGCGGGAAGTATTCGAGGTTAAAAAGGGAGTAGATATTGTTAGAGTAGAATATTTTGAAAAGGAAAATCTTGTTAAACAAAAATTTAATTTAGATTAACCCACGGTAAGTCCTGGTTGAACTTAAAAGTAATTTATATATTTAATAATGACTTGCATACCAGCAATGTGCGGTCGCATAAAACTGGTATGCTGTGTTATCATTTTATTGATGCGAAAAAACCTCCTCATTTTTTTCCTTGCCGTTCTTTCAGTATTTTCACTCCTTGGAAATCTCAAATTATATGAAAAACTAGCAGATAATAATAAAGTTGTCGAAGTCGTTGACGGCGACACGTTTCAGCTTAAGTCAGGAAAACGGGTAAGGCTCATGGGGGTCGATGCGCCCGAGTATAATCGTTGCGGTGGGACGGAAGCTAAGAAAAAATTGACGGAATTAATTTTAAAGAAAACAGTTGTTTTGGAAGAAGAAGTTGATGAAGCCTATGGTAGATCGCTGGCCTTGGTTTTCGTAGACAATAAATTTATCAATAAAATAATGCTCGAATCCGGTTGGGGAAGAACCGACTACCGCGCCAATTCCAAAAGAGACGAATTAACTGCGGCTTTCCACCAAGCTCAAGGAAAAAAATTGGGTATTTTCAGCTCTCTTTGCCGTGAGGAAGAAACAAAAACAGAAAATGGTTGTTTAATTAAAGGAAACATTGATAAAGCGACCTACAAAAAATTCTATCATTTGCCAAATTGCAAGCAATACAATCAAATCATTATTGAAAAAGATATCGGCGAAGGCTATTTTTGCACCGAAACCGAGGCCCAAAAAGCCGGTTTTCAAAAAGCCGCAGGGTGCCCATAGCCATTAATTGATATTTCTATTAAAATATAATATAAAGTTCACATGGGCTTTATTTTTGGCATACTTAAAGAAGAATTGGGAAATTTACTTCTAGCGACGCAAGGGGAAGTTGGAATATGTAGAGATGAGTTAGATCCTGAAACTGGGATGATGGTAGCGCAAAACCTTAAAAGAAATACTTGGACGGTTGGAATTGATGGAACTCCGGATGAGATACGACGAACACTTGAGGCAATTGACCCAAATAATGGAGATACTAAACATCCCCCTGGGTGGTTTAAATAATTTCCCCCTTTACAAATTTTCCCAAAAAATTTATAACTACTCAAAACATTCTGCCCCCAAATAAGTGGGGGTTTTTTGGAAGATATGGGCAGATCTTCAGAATTAAACCTAGGCGAGTTTTTCTGTTTTTTCCCAAAGACCCGAACGCCTGGTCATTTTTTGGAAACTCCAATGCGTGCAAGAGAATACTCTTATGCTGAAGAACCGTCATTTCGAGAGAGACATTCACTTTTAAGGATATTTGGCATAATTAATATTTTATTTGGAGAAGGTACAGAAAGGGCCACAGAAATAAAAGGTACGTTTTTAAGGGTTTTGAATACTGAACCAGTTCAAAGATTAAACAGGTTAAGTCAATTGGGAATGATCCAGATGCCTGTAAAAATTATCTCAAATAGTTTTGCCGATGGGGTAGAAGACGCATGGATGCAGAGTGGATTAATTGAGATGAAGCAACCAGGTAGAGAAAATATATATTTGGGCGCTAAACGTTATAGACATATTTTAAAAGTTTCAGAAATAGTTGCCAAAAAATGTTCCCATATGTTTTTAAACTGTGTTCCTTCTATACCTAAAGACTTTGCGATAAATTACATAATGGGAGGTTTTTTGCACGATTTAGGTCATCCGGTTTTATCTCATAAAGGAGAATTGGCAATCGCAATGGCGCTTGCTGATCCAGACGTACAGAAAAGTTCACCTGCTGATATTATTAGTTTGGCTGAAATGGACCATGAACATCGGGCGCTTGAGCTGATAAATAATACCAAGATTCATGACATTTTAATTGATGCGGGATTTAATCTTGATTTAATAAAAGATATTATTTTAGAAAAGAGAGGTTCGCTCCAGGACGCTGATCCTGCGGCGTATTTAAGCGATGATTTAGATAACATGGCTGGTCATATATCAGATATGAAAGTAAACGAAAGGCTCATTGATTCAATAGTTTCAACAACAATTTGGGATAAAAGTTTGCGAGAGGAGAGTATAACGCAAGCGGGCATACAACCAAGATTGGAACTACTTCGGAGAAGAAAACGCACATACGAGAATGTTTACCGTCAACCTGATATCTCAAGAATGGAAATTCAAATAGCCCTTGGATTATCGATGATGGTAAAAGCTGGACATTTGTCAGTGGAAGAACTTTTAAGGGGAGATGACGAGACAATACAATTAAAAGCATTGGAAACAGCCAAAAAACATGGTACAAAATATAAAGCATTCACAGATGCCGTCGAAGCAATATTATTTCCCCATGTTATACCAATCCATATTGATGATTTAAACGACGAGTTAAGAGAGACAATGCAGGCAGGAATCGTTGCTTTTCAGGTAAAGCTACGTGAATTACTTCTAGAGCGCGAAACTACTTCTTTGGAACAATGCGAGTGGTATTCGGTACTACCGTATAATTTTTCCCAAAAAACATTACTGTATGGTAACGAAATCAAAATTCATGATGATTCCCCACCGGGAATATCTGAAACACAGGTTCTATTATGTTTTTCTGACAGTGTATCAGAGGAGATTAGAGAAAAAATATTAAGATTAGTATCTAAATCGGCAGAAGGAGGAGTTGAGCGAGAAGCAAAATGGTTATTTGAAACACAAGATAGAGCAGTGTTTAAACCATTCGAGGATAAAAAGATGTGGGGAAAATTTAAAGTTAATAGAGAGCCCGTTTGGCAGAGAGATTTGTATATTTGGGCAGAGAATCTCGGCACATCGAGAGAAACCTATTTACGATTGCGAGAAACACATAATCTTGGTATTGCTGGAGAAGACAACAGGAGAGTGAAATATAAAATTAGTTATAAACTTCCCTATCCGATGAATAATGAAAACGGCTTTCTTAATAGAGGTGAAAAAGAGGTGGAAATTGCTCCGGAAGAATTCCAGAGATTAGTTGAAGAACCAGAATTGCTCTTTACCACCGCGAATCAAGATGTAACATTACTGTTAGAATTATTTCGAAAAAATCACAAGAGCGCGAATCTAACTAATCTGGGTTGGGTAAATAATTTAAGGACAAGACTGATACTAGAGGAGTCAGGAAGAAGGTGTGAAATAGATTTAGATCGTATTATTTATTCGTTGGAAGATCTATCATACCAAGACGCCCTATTAAAAGGATTTAACGAATTTGAGCTAGAACTAGAACAGTTTAATCTAAAAGAGCAAGATCTACTCGAATTGCGAGATATGCTTGACGGACTCGCTTCCAGAAGCCCAACCTTGATGAGAAGAATTGATAAGTCTAAGCTTTATAGGATGAGGAGAATTTTCAATAATAATTAGCATCTGGCGTTTTTTTGTGACTTGTACTTGTATTTTTTTTTGTTAGACAATTACTACAATG
>CAYJSC010000013.1:0-463 GCA_964372475.1 uncultured Gammaproteobacteria bacterium
GTGTATTTGTTGGCGGTGGGGGCGGCAGTGGCGTCATAATAATACTGGGGTCGGGATTGTCTTGGGGCGGCCAATAACCACAGGTTGTATTACCAGGATCTCCTGGAGCATCAACACAACCGTATGTATAATATGATGGTATACCGGCGCAGTCGGATCCACCGCTGGGTGTTGTTGGACGATCAGGATCATTGCCAAATCCTTTATTAGGCAGACAATTACCAGCGGGAATCATCGCTGCCAATAATGGGCTAGGCGGAATATATTTTCTTTTTGCCAATTCTTGTGAAGTCAAAATACTGACGCCCGATAAAACGAGCGTCACCACAAAAATCAAAACTGGTATAAGTTGTTTAATATTTCTCATTTATATGTATACGTAAACAGTTTTTTGGCAGGAAGTGTCTGTAAATAACCTACCTGTTCCAGCCCCGCATCGTAATATGGAATTTTGGAATCCGTT
>CAYJSC010000013.1:473-9065 GCA_964372475.1 uncultured Gammaproteobacteria bacterium
ATCCGTTTTGGTCACAACGTATAAATAATATGTCTGACCTTTGGTCAAATTATTAAAGGTATAGGATTTCGTGGAAACAAAAACACCGTCGACTACGGGATTAACCGAATCGCCATATCTATCTTGAGGGAAAGGAATTTCAGTGTTTTTTGGGCCAAAATAAACATAATAACCAACAACTTTTGTTCCCGGTTCCACGGCCTTATCACCTTTCCACGTAAAAGTAACTTCCCGATAGCTGTATTCTTTTTCGGAAGTTAATATTATTGTCTTTCCCTTAGCTGAGGCCGTTGCTAAAACCTGATTTGGGTTAACCGGTACATTGTCTAAAATTTTTTGCCATCTGGCAGCTACTTCTGGCCGAACCTTAAAATTCTCGGTGATTTTTACTGTCCGCTCGGCTTCCAACGCGCTTTCGGCAGCTTTACTTCTAATGTCTTGGGGTACTGGGCTAAGTACCGCCTTAAGGGAAAAAACCATGGAGGCGGCCATAACCGCTGGCCCGACAATTAAAAAGACCAGCTCGGAAACTCGAAAAAAAGGAATTTTCTGACCGGAAGAAATAATTTGGGCATCAGGATAGGCTTTCTGATGCAGTTCTTCAAAACGTCGCTCCACTAGTTTGTCGATAATATATTTAATCACGACAAAAAAGACTACGGCAAATTGACCGATTAAGAAAACAGCAAAAAAAAGCTCTGGTTTAGAAAGCACTGGCATAGAAAAAAATACCTCCTAGAAATAGGACTACTAAACCGCCAAAAAATAGCAATATGGTTTGGGTGGTACTACCCGACCTAGGAAGTGGTGTCGGGGTCGCCGTCGCTGTTGGCGTTGGTGTAAGGGTTGGCGCTAAAGTGAGGGTTGCTGAAGGTGTAGCAGTTTCCGTAACCGATGTCCCGCTTGCTAAAACTAAGAATTTTTGGGAGATAGTCTTGGTTTGTCCGGAATTATCCGGAGTGGCAATAGTAACGGTATGTTCACCAGGGGCTAAATTTTCTGGCGGCGACCAACTCCATCTGCCGTCTTTTCCAACTATAACGCTGGCCGAAAAATTTTGCTCGGAGAAGACGGTGATTTGTACGACTTGGCCTGGAATGCCCGTACCTTGAAAAGTCGGACGAGGATCATTTAATTTACTATCGTTAGTAGGAACTAATATCGCCGGCGTGGGCGTTGTGATAGGGGTTTGGACGAAACCCGCTTTTGCTTGTTCAGGTTGAGAACTACTGGTGGCAGATCCGGTGCTGTTGGGAGAAATTTCCTTACTTACCGTTGTAAAATCAAAATTCTTGCCCAGAGTTATCGATGGTACTGGAGCATCATTGCCAGTGACGGTCTTGGCTTGAGCTACTCCATCTTTTCCCCCTTGGACAAAAATATTTTCGACATCGCCTTTGGGTTTAAAAGTTACAAAACTTTCAAGATCGCTCGTTCTCGCGGTATTAAGCGCTACCAACCAATTTCCCGATGATTTGCTATAAGTCGACATGAGGGCCGAATTATTAATAGTTAGATAGATTAGCGCTCCTCCTACAGGAGTTTGATCTGATTTTAAAATCGTTCCGTACACGGGACTAGAAACAGCGCCTGGCGAGGCAAGAATGGCAGCTGTGGTAACTTTATAAGACGGATCATTAAACTCTTGACTTCCGGAAATTATCTTAAACGAGTAAGTGGATTTGGGTTTAAGAAAACGGATAGTAATGTGATGGGTATAAAATTTATCCTCCAAACTTGCTGATTGCGCTCGATCATCTAGTACCGGTCGACTAAAACCTTTACCATCATTGTAGGCTACGGCACCCGACACCGGTTGGTCAGTAATCCAGGAAACAGAAAAAGAATTATCGGCAACATTACTGATTTTAACCTCTTTTACCACACTACTACTGTCGGCTTTAAGAAAAAATCTCTGCGCCTGTGTCACCACCACCGAGGTAACCACGAGTCCGACGATAAGAATGAAAATTGCAATAAGGGTAGGAATTTTGCGCTCTCGCCTCATATAATTAAAAGTTGGCTATTAACCCATCGTAGCAGAATTTTTTATTAAGTTGCAAGAGTCCGTACTATTGGTTTTGTCTAGATTTTAAATCCTTAAGAGTTTTCATATCAAAATTTGGCGCAATCGGTTTTATTTGGGTTTGAACCACGGGCGTAATAGTAGATTTTTGTGTCGTATGGACGATTTCAAAAACTGTCCATAAGATAACGGTGACTAGAGTCAAAACTGATAAAATAATAAAATCGCGATTATTCATTGGTAATATTTATTGAGATATAGGTAAATAGTAAGCGTTAAGTCTAAGCGTCGCAATTACCTTGCCAACCCCTTTAGTTAAAAGAACATTTTGCGTCGTCACCAGTCTTGGTAAACGCCCAACTTTAGCAACAAGATTGCCAGTATTACTATAGTCTCCTTCCACCGTAAAGATAAAAGATACTGGGGTGGCATTGGCAAAAGTCTGTTCGGTACTTTCTTTATTTTTTTTGGTATTGACTACCGGTATTGTGTTTATTGTCGCTATCGTTTTGACATCTAGGAACGTCTCGCCGACTTGGATGGCTGATAAAGAAGCCTGATTTTCGTTTGCCAATTTTTCAATACTTTTAACCAAATCCACAACCTCGGCTTTTGTAGGTAAAGAAGAATTCAAGGCCGGAAGATAGGATTGAATAATTTCATATTCGGCCTGAATTTGTGACAAAGCGTTAATTTTATCCTGTAATTTTTTTTCGACTAATTTTTTGTCTTCTATTTGCTTTCTTAGACCAGCAATAGTATTAATAGTCGGCCTAATAGCAAAAAAAAGAAAAAACGCCGCGCAAAATAAGGATAGGGCTAAAAAGGTATAGGCCCGGTTTCTCGGCTTACTAAGAAACGGTCCTATCCAGGTGTAATAGCGCGAGTAGCGTTTTCTTAAATATTCTTTTTTGGCTAAGAGACTATTTTCGTTAATTGACATAGGTTTCTTATTTTAGTTTAGCCGACAGAGAGAAAGATATTTCACCCTGCTGTTTTTTATTCTTTTGTACATCATCAAGGTTAATTTCCGAAAAAAGCTTAGAGCTTCGCAAGTTATAGCTAAAAACGGAAAGGCTTACCTCGGATAAGGCCGAAGCCGAAATGTTCATTTGATTTTTACTGATGGTCAAACTGTCGTAAACAACATCCGTAGGAGTAATTTTTGCTAAAAGGTTCAAAATATCTTCCGCGTTAACACTCGCGGCGGCTATGGTACTGGCTTCGTGGAGACGATTTTGAACCGATCTGGCTTGATCTTCCAGGTCTTTGGCGCTTTTAATAATGGCTTGTTTTTGCTTAATACTTTCGTGGAGATCGGAAAGCGTCCGGTCGAGCCAAAAACGCGAAAGGAAAGCGATTAAAACTATTAGCTCCGTAAAAATTACAATATAGCGGCCAGCGGTTAAGGCCCATTTGAGGAAACGCCCGGCCGGAGTTCTCTCCAGATCTTCGGTGGGCATCAGATTGATATTAATCTTTGGTAGTGGTACTTGGGCAGGCATGATAAAAAATTTATCGTGTCATTCCCGCATCAAGTGCGGGATGACAGGTTACGCTTTTGATTTTTGACTTGTACTTTTGAATTTTGAATTTTGACATTAATTTTTGTCTTCTCATTAACGTTACTTATCAACCTTGCTATCTGCGATTTAAGCCTCGCGGCTTTGTTTTTATGTATTAAGTGCGCCTTCGCCATTTTATCAATAACACTTTGTGTCTTTCTAATATTTTCCAAGGTTGGCTTTTGTCTAACCATCTTTAGCGTTTTTTTTAGGGTTTCTTTTTTTTCCTTATTAACCTTAGTCCGAAACTTATCTTGACGCATCTTTTTTTTGGCCGAGTGAATTACTGGCATATTTTTTTCTTTCCTAAATTACAAATCTGATATTGCCACCAACCGTTTTATGGTGTTATAGTATGGCATTAGTTTGAGATCATCCGATATTCTACTGATAAGGTCGAATCGAACTCGATTATAGCAAAGGGTTAAAAAGGAAGCAATGGTAAAAAACTTCTTAAAAAACAGCGTTAATTTTTTAAATACCAAACAAACCGATATTGTTTCTGCGGCTACGGTTATTATGTTTACCGTAGCGGTTTCCAAAATCTTAGGTGTAATAAAACTGCGTATGCTTTCGGCCCGGTTTACCCCTGATGAATTAGGGGTTTACCTTGCTTCTTTTCGTCTGCCTAATTTACTTTTCGAATTTTTAGTTTTAGGCGCCCTAACAAGTGCGTTTATACCGGTTTTCACGCGCCTTCTGTCTCAAGACAAAAAGGAGGAAGCTTTTCATGTTGCTTCCTCTGTCATAAATATAGGTATCGTTTTAGCTCTTATTTTTTCGCTTCCCATTTTTATCTTCTCCAAAGAAATTTCTATGCTCCTAGCACCCGGCTTTAATGAGACGCAGCTTGCGACCATGGCATCGTTTACGAGAATTATTCTTTTGGCTCAAGTTATTCCCCTCATTGTCGGAAATTTCTTAACCGGTATTTTACAATCTTTTAAGCGCTTTTTAATCCCAGCCCTCGCTCCCGTTGTCTATGACATCGGTATTATTGTTTGTATTTATTTTCTGGCCCCAAAAATAGGACTTTACTCTGCGGTCTACGGAGTTGTACTCGGATCAATGCTCTTTTTTTTCATCCAAATTCCTACAGTTATCTCCCTAGGGTATCGTTTTGGGTTTAATTTTGATTTTTACCATAAAGGTGTAAGAGAAATTGGAAAATTAATGTTGCCAAGAACCATCGGTTTGGCCGCCTCGCAAATCGATGCGACGACGGATTTAATTTTGGCCTCACTTCTTGGTGCAAGGTCGATTACCGTTTTTACTTTTGCCCAAACCCTCCAATATCTTCCTATTGTTTTGTTTGGATCTACTATTTCTCAAGCAGCGCTGCCAACACTATCCGAGGAAATAAGTGAAAGGAACCAAGAAAGATTTAAAACCACCCTTTTAACCAGCCTCCATCAAATTTTATTTCTCGTCTTCCCGATGAGTGTTCTTTTGTTAGTTTTAAGAATCCCCGTCGTTAGGCTGGCTTTTGGCGCTAAGCTTTTTGACTGGGAAGCAACCATCTTAACGGGAAAAACCTTGGCGGCCTTTGCTATTTCCGTCTTTGCCCAAAGTGGTGTCCAGATTTTGGCTCGAGCCTTTTATGCCATGCACGATAGTAAAACGCCGGTTATGGTAGGAATTTTTTCGGTTGTTTTAAACATCATTTTAAGCGTTTTTTTAGTTTATTTTCTCAAATTTCCCGTTTGGGGACTTGGAGTATCTACGAGCATCGCTAGTATTGCCAACGTTCTGGTTTTGCTTTTTTTCCTTAATCGGAAAGTACATGGTTTTGATCGCCAACTACTCCTTTCTTCTCCCTTAAAAATAATTTTCGCTTCCCTTATCACCGGAGTTTGTCTTTATATTCCCATGAAACTTCTTGACCAGCTGGTTTTTGATACGACTCGAACTATTAACCTGATTATTTTAACCGGCGTGGTTTCGATTATTGGTTTTTCCGTTTATTTATTCTTGGCGGTGATTTTAAAAATTAGCGAAGCCCGGCTCTTTCTGTCCGGTATTGCCAAAATAGGAAATTTCCGCAAAATTTTAATAACTTCACCGGAAATCATTGATGCTGAAAAATCAAATCCGTAGCTTTGCGATTATCGCTCACGTCGACCATGGGAAATCTACTCTTGCCGACAGAATGTTGGAAATAACTGGCGCGGTCGAAAAAAGAGCCATGCAACAACAGTTCCTAGATAGCAACCCTATTTCTCGCGAGCGCGGTATTACTATTAAACTAGCGCCAGTACGACTTCTCTACCATCTATCATCTACCATCTATCATCTAAACCTTGTTGATACCCCGGGACACGTCGACTTCTCCTACGAAGTTTCTCGCTCGCTTTCGGCTTGCGAAGGAGCCATTCTCCTAGTTGACGCCGCCCAAGGCATTCAAGCTCAAACTTTAGCCCATGGTAACTTGGCCAAAAAGTTAGGATTAAAAATAATTCCAGTTATCAATAAAATTGACCTGCCTGAAGCCAAAGTCGAAGAAGTAGAATCTGATTTAGAAAATATCTTTGATTTTAAAAGAGAAGAAATTCTTCAGGTTTCTGCTAAAACGGGTGAGGGTGTAAATAAAATAATAGAAAAAGTTATCGAACTTGTGCCCCCGCCTTCTGGCATAGAATCATTACCGCTTCGGGCTTTAATTTTTGATTCTGTTTATGATGACCATCAGGGAATTATTGCCTACGTAAAAGTCGTAGATGGTGAGATCTCTCTTTCGAACAAAGATAAAGGTCAAGTTAAATTTTTAGGAAGTGGTGTTATTTCCAATTTTCTAAGTCTAGGGTTTTTCTCGCCAAAACCAACATCATCAATCAAACTAGCAACTGGCGAAGTCGGATTTATTGCTACCGGAATTAAAAATCCCGAAAGCGTGAGAATTGGTGATACCATAACTTTCATACCCAAGGGACAAAATGCCAGAACCGATATACTTCCTCTTCCCGGTTATCAAGAATTAAAACCCATGGTTTTTTTGGGCCTTTATCCCAAAAGCGGCGATGAGTTTTCTAATTTAGGAATTGCGTTGGCGAAATTACACCTTAACGATTCTTCTTTTTCATATAGCCCAGAAAGTTCCCAGGCTCTCGGAAACGGCTATCGGCTAGGCACGCTTGGCATACTTCACGGAGAGATCATTAAAGAAAGACTTTTTCGAGAATTTAATCTTGATTTAGTAACGACCATTCCAACAGTTTCTTATCAATACCAAATCAATAATAAAATCGTCGCTATTAATAATGCCAACGACCTGCCAGATTTATACCAGGGGCTTTTCGAACCCTGGATAAAAATTACCATCTTTAGCCCGCAAAACTATCTTGGTCGTGTTATGATTCTTTGTCAGGAAAAAAGAGCCAAGCTTATTGACCTGATTTATCTTTCCGGCGGCCAGGTCGAAGTTATCTGGGAGATGCCGCTTTCGGAAATGATTATTAATTTTTACGATCAACTTAAATCGGTTTCTTCCGGCTTTGCTAATCTTGATTATGAATTTTCTGATTATAAAAAGTTCTCGGGTATTAAATTAAAAGTTCTAATCAATAGTCAGGAAATCGACGCCATGTCGATTATCGTTCCTTCGGAAAAAGCCTATCACGAAGCCCAAAGTATTGCCCAAAAACTAAAGGAATTAATACCAAGACAACAATTTGAGGTGCGTATTCAAGTAGCCGATCGCGGCAAAATTTTAGCTTCGCAAACCATCTCGGCTTATCGAAAAGACGTGACGCAAAAACTCTATGGCGGCGATCGAACCCGAAAAGACAAACTTCTGGAGGCGCAAAAAAAAGGCAAGAAAAAAATGAAGCAGATCGGTAAGGTCTCTTTACCCGACGAAGTCTTTATGGCCTTTTACAAAATCTAAAATAGGCAAAATTAGTATTTCAAGTTGTGTTGTTTATTTAATAATCCTTTAAGTTCACAACTTTTATTAAAACGCCGGGGAATTTTTTTTGGTGTTTGGGATTATCGGTTACTAAAACCGCTTTTAGTTTTTCGGCTAAAGAAATAAATGAAGCATCATAATAAGTTATATTATTTTTGTAGGCAATCTCCACGGTTTTTTGGGCTATCTCTAAATCTTCTCCGATAAACTCTATTGGCAGATTATAAAAATCCTCAATTACAGTCTCCAAGAGCGGAAGATCTGAATTCTTATAAAGAAGGGCGTTGCCTATTTCATATTTTGAGAGTTCTGGCATTACGATTACAATTTCTTCGGTTTGCGCCTTTCTTATTATATTGTCTGCCCGATCAAGAAAATTTTCTCTGTCTTTATTTAACCATTTTATGGCTACAGATGTATCAACCACGAGAGTTTTTTTATTATTCATATCGCTAGTGCCTCAGGCGATCTTGTATGATAAACTCCGAGAGGTTACCATTTTTCCCTTTTATTGATCTTGCTCTAGAGATTCTTTTCCAAACCTCCTGCCAGTTTATTTTCTTTACCTGTTTGAAAACAAAGGGTTTAATAATCAACTCTTTTTTAGATGTAACCAGAATGGAAATAATCGATTCTGTTTTCACCCAAGATAAGGATTGTCTGATTTTATCAGGAATCGTAATTTGGCCTCGTTGTCTAATTACAGCTGTAGATTGCATTGACATATTTTCAGATTATCAGAAAATCTGATTTATGTCAATAGTGGGTTGCGTTTGCTTTTAATTATCCACACTCTGGTCAAAGTGACGAAGTAAAAGGGTATTTTCGTCCACATTATAAGACTGGGTTGGGATAATTATCTTTTCTTGAGGTTTATTTAGTACTCTTAACTCATCGATGACGCCGCCGAAATTACGAAACGTCATCTCTCCAGAAATAGTAAAGGAAACGGGTACGGCTGTTTTAACACCGTTGCCATCGAGAAAAAGACTTAACCCGTTTTTGCTCCAGCTCATCCACACATGATGCCATTTTCCTTTTTCCCAAGAGGAAATGGCGCTAGAAACCGTGTTTTCCACTGCGCCATCTTTATAAAT